>NZ_JBSFPS010000066.1:0-38863 GCF_053588315.1 Streptosporangium sp. NPDC003464
GGCGGCATCGTCGCGGCTTCCGGCACCGCCGGCTTCCTCCCTCCGGAGTGGAGGAGGAGATGCGAACCACTACCGGACTGGGCGGGTGTTCCACCACTCGACCCGTGAGCCGGACGCCTCGCCGTGGGAAAGCATTGGGAAGGATCAACCGCAAACGGCCGGTGAGAGCCGGGGACAGCCGGACATGAGAAACCCCCGCGTGACCGCGTCAGTGCAGGTCAGGCGGGGGTTTTCGCTGGTCTTGGTGGCGCGCCCTGCAGGATTCGAACCTGCGACCGTCGGATTAGAAGTCCGATGCTCTATCCAGCTGAGCTAAGGGCGCTCCCGCCTAATTGTGCATGATCTGAGGAGTGTCCATGCATCGGATCGGCGGTCGTGTCGCGAGGATCACTTTACGGGGCCGGTGGCCGGTGCTGTCGAGGGGGTGTCTGAGGTGCCTGTCCGGGGGGCTGACCGGCGCCGCGACCGTTCTGGCGGCTCCGGCGGGCCGGTGGTGACTCTCCTGGAACCGGTGGCGATCCGCGTGGAAACGGTCGGGGGCGGCCGGGCGGGAGGGCTTTACGGGCGGGCCGGAGATGCCTTGGTGGGGGGACATGGTTATCCGAAACAGGTCTTCTCGGCTGGTGGACCGGTCTAGGCTCGTATGTCATGTTCGCCGGCACGGTCCATGAGGAGATCCCCCTGTTGGGTGGTGACGTGACCGACGGGGTGGTGCGGGTCGGTGACACCGTCCGCAGGCCCACCCGGCCTTCCACTCCGTCCGTGCACGCGCTGTTGCGGCATCTGGAGGCGGCCGGGTTCGGCGGCGCGCCCCGGGTGGTGGGACTGGACGCGCAGGGGCGGGAGGTCCTGACCTTCGTCGAGGGTGACTCCGCGGTCACACCGCCGGCCGCCTACGCGGTCACCGACGAGTCGCTCGCCGCTCTGGCGGGGCTGCTGCGGCGTTTCCATGACGCTTCGGCGGGCTTCGTCCCGCCGCCGCAGGCCGTCTGGGAGGACGGCTCCAACGACGACGCGGCCCCCGAGCTGATCGGCCACTGCGACGTCAACCTCGACAACGTGATCTTCCGTGACGGGCTCCCCGCCGCGCTGATCGACTTCGACATGGCCCGGCCGACGACCCGGCTGTTCGACGTGGTGACCACCCTGCGGCACTGGGCGCCGATCGCCGACCCCCTCGATCTGGGGCCCCTCCAGCGCGATCTGGAGGTCGGTCCGCGGCTGCGGCTGTTCTGCGACGCGTACGGCCTGGCGTCGCGCGACCGCCGCCGCCTCCTCGATCTGGCCCGGCTCCGCTTCGACCGTTCCTACCATGCCATGCGCACCAAGGCTCTCACCACAGGCGGCGGCTGGTCCCGCATGTGGGACGGGGGCGCGGGGGAGCGCATCCGCCGGGCCTGCGCCTGGCTCGAGACCAACCAGGACGAGCTCCATGCCCATCTCATCTGACCGGTCCGCGTCCAGGTTCTCGTCTGAGCGACCGGGATTCAGGTTCTCGTCCGGCCGGCCTGCGTCGAGACGGGCCGAGGCGCTGGGGATGCTCGCCGGGGTCGCGCTCGACGCCGTCTTCGCCGACCCGCGACGCGCCCACCCGGTGGCGCTGTTCGGGCGGGCCGCCGCGGCGCTGGAGAGGCGGGTGTACGGCGACGCCCGGCCCAACGGAGTCCTGTACGTGGCGCTGTGCGTCGGCCCGGCGGCGCTGCTCGGGGTGGCCGCGGCCCGCGCCGGGAACCCGGTGGCGAGGGGCGCGCTGAGCGCCGTGGCGACCTGGTCGGTGCTGGGCGGCACGACGCTGGGGCGCGAGGGGGTGGCCATGGCGGAGTTCCTGGAGACTCACGACCTGGCCGGGGCACGCGGGAGACTGTCCCACCTGTGCGGACGCGACCCCTCGCTGCTGGAGGCGCCCGAGCTGGCCAGGGCCACCGTCGAGTCGATCGCCGAGAACACCTCCGACGCCGTGGTGGCGCCGCTGTTCTGGGGCGCGGTGGCCGGAGTCCCGGGGCTGCTGGCATACCGGGCGGTCAACACGCTGGATGCGATGGTCGGCCACCGCAGCGCCCGCTACGAGCGTTTCGGTTGGGCCGCGGCCCGGCTCGACGACGTGGCCAACTTCGTCCCCGCCCGGATCACCGGGGTGCTCGCCGTCCTCGCCGCCCCGCTGGCCGGCGGTTCGGTCCGCAGGGCGGCGGCAGTGCTGCGCAAGGACGGCCACCGTCACCCCAGTCCCAATGCGGGCCGGTGCGAGGCCGCCTTCGCCGGGGCGCTGGACGTCACCCTCGGCGGCACCAACGTCTACGGCCACCGCGTCGAGCACCGGCCCGAGATGGGCGACGGGCCCAAGCCGTCGGTCAAGGACATCCGCAGGTCCGTACGGCTGGCTCGGGCGGTGGGCTGCGCCGCCGCCGGCCTGGCCGTTCTCGCGGCGCTGCGGACCTCGCGCCGGTAGTCATGTGCGCGGTGCTGCGGACCTCGCGCCGGTGGTCACATGCAGTACTGGGGTCCTCGCGCCGATGGTCATGCGCGGCACAGGCTCCGCGTCATGAGCGGGCGGGCGGGCGGTATGGGCTCATACGCCGATGGCCGGTGACACGGGCGGGCGTCATGGATCCTGGCGTTGACAATCCCATGACCTGAGTGGGCGGTGCGGCATGTCGCGCGTCATGCTGGTCACCATGATTGTCGATCCATTCGAGGAGCTGCCCGTGGTCCTGACCGGTCCCGGCGATCCCAGTCCCGTTCGCACCGTGACCGCGTCCGCCGCGCCGTCCGCACGATCGTGTCCGGTGGGCGCGTGAGAGGCTCCCTGCTGGTCGCCGGGACGACCTCCGACGCCGGAAAGAGCGTCGTCACCGCCGGGATCTGCCGCTGGCTGGCCCGGCAGGGCGTGAAGGTCGCACCGTACAAGGCGCAGAACATGTCACTGAACTCCTTCGTCACGGCCGACGGCGCCGAGATCGGCAGGGCGCAGGCGATGCAGGCCGCCGCGTGCGGACTGGAGCCCACCGCTGACATGAACCCGATCCTGCTCAAGCCGGGCAGCGACCGGCGCAGCCAGGTCGTGGTGATGGGCAGGCCGCTGGCCGATGTCGACGCGATGGAGTACTGGGGCGTCAAGGACCGGCTCCGGCAGGTCGCGGTGGAGGCGTTGGAGCGGTTGCGCGACATCTACGACGTGGTGGTCTGCGAGGGCGCGGGCAGCCCTGCGGAGATCAACCTGCGCAGGGGCGACATCGCCAACATGGGCCTGGCCCGTGCCGCCGGTCTGCCGGTCGTCGTGGTCGGCGACATCGACCGGGGCGGGGTCTTCGCCTCGCTGTACGGGACGGTGGCCCTGCTGGAGCCCGCCGACCAGGCGCTGATCGCCGGGTTCGTGATCAACAAGTTCCGGGGGGCGCGCGAGCTCCTCGAACCCGGCCTCGACATGATCAGGGAGCTGACCGGCCGCGAGGTGTACGGCGTGCTGCCCTGGCTGGACGGCCTCTGGCTGGACGTCGAGGACTCCCTCGCCCTGGACAACCGCCCCGCGGTCGGGGGGCGCCCGCCGTACGGCGGGCAGACCCTGCGGGTCGCGGTGGTCAGGCTGCCGCGCATCTCCAACTTCACCGACGTCGACGCCCTGGCCTCCGAGCCGGGTGTGGTGGTCCGCTTCGTGACCTCCCCGGCCGAGCTGGACGACGCCGACCTGGTGGTGCTGCCGGGCTCCCGGGCGACGGTCTCCGACCTGGCCTGGCTGCGCGCCACCGGCCTGGCCGACGCCCTGCCCGGCCGGACCGTGCTGGGCATCTGCGGCGGCTACCAGATGCTCGCCCGGACCATCCGCGACGACGTCGAGTCCGGGGCGGGCTCGGTCGAGGGGCTCGGGCTGCTGCCCGCGACGGTGGAGTTCGCCGCCGAGAAGACGCTGGGCCGCCCGGTCGGCGAGGCGTACGGCTGCCGCGTCGCGGCCTACGAGATCCATCACGGTGTCGTGACGGCCGAGGGCGGCGATCCCTTCCTGGACGGCTGCCGGTCCGGCTCGGTCTGGGGCACCACCTGGCACGGGGCCCTGGAGAACGACGACTTCCGCCGGGCGTTCCTCACCGACGTGGCGGCCGTCTCCGGCCGTGACTTCACCCCCGCCCCCGGCGTCTCCTTCGCCGCGGCGCGTGAGGAGCGGCTGGACGCCCTCGGCGACCTGATCGAACGCCATGTGGACACCGATGCCCTGCTGCGGCTCCTGGAAGGCGGTGCCCCGCGGGGCCTGCCGCTGCTGCCTCCTGGCGGGTCTCCGCACGGCGCACCGGATTTCTCGCAGAACAGAGGCATCTCGCAGAACAGAGGCATGGAGAGTGAAAGATGACCCGGGTCGTATTGATCCTCTTCATCATGGCCGTGGTCGCCGCGGTGGTCCTCGGCGCCGCCCTGGTGTTCCGCGCGTCGCGGGCGCGCCGGCCCGGGCTCGACGACCCCAAGGAGATCCTGAAGCGCCGCTACGCGGCTGGTGAGATCGACGAGGACGAATACCTCCGCCGCATGTCCGGCCTCTCCCAGGACTGGTGAGCCGCGTGTCCGGCCTCTCCCGGGGCTGGTGACAGGACCCGGGGGAGGCGCCGTGCCGGTCGGCGGCTGATCGGCGGGGCCCAGCGCCACTCCATCCGACAGCGCAGGTCGAGGCCAGGTCGAGGCCAGGTCGAGCGGGTGTGGTCAGGTCTTCGCCGCCGGGGTGGGCCGATTCTTGGCTATCCAGGCGTCGATCTCCTCCCAGTGGTCGAAGAGCCAGCGGATCCGGCTCTCGCGGTCGCGGGGGACGTCGGCGGCCCGCACCCGCCACCACCGGGCCTTGATCTCGGCGCGCATCGGGAGCCTGCGCCAGAGGTCGCCGAGGGTGACCAGGTCGTCGAGGCCGGTGTGGGCGACGAAGACCACGTCCGCCTGGGGACAGGACTCGATGGCGGTAATGGCCCCGTTGGGGTGGGGGGCCAGCAGGTGCTCCATCCGGCGGGCCCGGGCCGCCTCCTCCGCCAGCCCCTTGCGCTCCAGGTGGAGGATGGCCCGCAGGCGGCGCCTGGGGGTGAAGTTCCCGCCCTCCGGGAAGATCACCAGGGCGTCGTCGGCGTCCATGTCCGAGGCCAGGCGGCGGATCTCGGTGAGGATGCCGCTCTCGGCGGTCCTACGGGGGACGAAGGCGTTGGGGAGGCGGTTGATCACCACGTCCAGGGACGGGTCGAGTTGGAGGATCGCCTTCATCACGATCCTCGGGCGCCTGCCGTACACGCTGAGGAGATGGTGGACCAGGAGGAAGGAGTCGCCGGGGCCCGCGTGGCGGGACAGGACGATGACCGGGCGGGTGAGCCGGCGGGAGAGCTCGTCGGCGGTCCGCGCCGGCTCGTCGACCTCGACGCTCAGGCCGAAGATCCGTACGGCGGCGCCGTACACCCGGGACAGGAACCACCGGATCAGGGCGTAGTGCCGCTCCTGCTGCTCGTCCCGGTGGAGCCTCCCGCCGAACCCGCCGGCCACCCAGAGCCCCAGGCAGGCGACCAGCGCCATCGACTCCAGGGTCAGCCACGCCGCCGCGAACCAGACCAGCCGGGTGCCGCGCCGCTGCGGGGGCGGCAGGCGCAGGGAGGCTGCGGTCACCACCAGCAGCCAGATCGGGAGCGTGACCACCGCGACCACGGTGAGCACGATGACGAGGGGCGCGAGGATCAGGCGGCGGAGGATGCGGGGAGGGAGCATGGAGACCTCCTGCCGGGACATGGCCTGAACGGCCCGGCTCAGCGCGTCGAGTGCTGGGCCAGATACTGGGACGATGCCCTGTAGGCGCGTTCTATGTATTCAGATATACGTGACGCGTCCCGATAGCGCAGCTGGGAGAGGTCCACTCCGGGGCGGGTCCCGCCGCCGGCGGGCATGACGTGGACCTCGAGGTCGGCGGGGAGGGCGGCCATCTCCTCGGCGAAGCGGTGGCGGCGGGCGATCTCGAAGGCGATCAGGCCGACCTCCCACGGGCGGCGCGGGGCGACCAGGGGCCGCTCGATCCGGCCGACGTGCAGGACGTACACGCGGCGCGCGCCGAGGGCGACGGCGCGGCCGACCGGGATGCTGTGGACCAGGCCGCCGTCGAGGAAGTGGTCGTCGCCGATGCGGACGGGGGGCAGCAGGCCGGGGACGGCGCAGGAGGCGAGGACGGCGTCGACCAGGGGGCCCTCGGTGAACCAGTGGGCGGTGGCGCGTTCGACGGAGGCGGCCACGCACTGGAACGGCACGGCGAGGTCCTCGATGCTGGTGACCGGGAGCATCTCGGCCAGCAGGCCGCGCAGCGGGCCGGGGGAGTGCAGGTGGGTGCCCGTCCTGGCGAGGGTGGACAGCCGGGTCATCCACGACCCGCCGAAGGCGGTGCGGACCACGTCGGAGCGCCACAGCCGGGTCAGAGCGGCCACCGCGTCGCCGGGGGCGGCCGCCAGCATGACGCCGTTCAGTGCTCCCACGGACGTGCCGACGATCACGTCCGGCCTGATGCCCGCCTCGTCCAGCGCCTGCAGCATGCCCACCTCGTGGGCGCCGAGCACGCCTCCGCCGCCGAGCACGAAGGCCGTGTCCACATTCATGGCCTCACGATAGACCCGGAGTCACGGCCTCACGACAGATCCGGCCTCACGACAGATCCAGCCTCACGACAGATCCAGCCTCACGACAGACCCGGCCCGCGTGCCCGTGCCCGCCTGCCGTGCCGGGCGGGCGCCGTGCCGGGCGGACATTGCCCCGGGCGAGCGCCGCTCCAGGCGGGCGTCGCCCCGGGCGCCGTGCCGGTGACGTCACGCCGGTGATGCCGTACCGGCCTAGCTGGGGAGGTGTTCGGGGAGGGCGAACCGCTGGGCGAACGCGGACATCTCGTCGCGCTGCCGGTCCGGCTCGGTGGCGGTGGGGGTCACGACGATGCGGGTCACGCCCTGCGCGGCGAGTGCCTCGACCTGTTCGGCGGTCATGTCGATCGATCCCCACCGGGTGTACTCCAGTGCCTCCGGGCTGCGGCCGGCCTCGGCGGCGGTCGACCGGGCGAGGTCCAGCTGGGTGGTGCGCTCCTCCGGATCGAGCGCGCCACCCGGGAAGTATCCGTCGCCGCGGAGCCCGGCCCGGCGCGCGGCCGCCCGGCTCGATCCGCCGATGTGGATCGGCAGGTGTGTGACCCCATAGGGCTTGGGGAAGCTGCACAGGTCGTCGAAGGAGAAGAACTCCCCGGCGAAGCTGACGCCGTCCTCGCCGCCGGCCCAGAGCAGCCGAATCACGTCGATCGCCTCGTCGGCACGGCGGCCGCGGGTGCTGAAGTCGACCCCCACCGCCCGGGCCTCGCCCGGCAGGGTGCCGAGCCCCACGGTCAGCAGCCGCATCCGCCCCCTGGACAGCACGTCGATGGTCGCCAGGCGTTTGGCGAGGACCACCGGGTGGTGGTACGGCAGCAGCAGCACACCCGTTCCGAGCAGGATCCGTCGGGTGGCCGCGGCGACGAAGCTCAGGCAGTCGAGCGGATCGACGTAGGGCAGCGACGGCGGGAGCTCGAAGGGCCCGGCCATCGCCCCGGGATACAGCACGATGTGCTCAGGCAGATACAGCGACTCGAAACCGCAGTCCTCGGCGTGCCGGGCACAGGCGACGATCCTGTCAGGGTCGGCGCCGTAGTAGGCGGTGTTGTAGCTGATCGCGAACTTCATCGTCATTCCTCTGGTCGGCAGGTGCGATGACTTGCGTGGCCGTCGGCCGGGCTCCGGCCTCCTCACCCGCCCGTCGCAGTCACGTTAGAACCCTGTCGCCGGTGTCAAGGCAACATGTGTCCGGTCACGACTGCGGGGCGCGGCCGATCCGGCCGCGCCGCGACCCGGCCACCGGCTCAGCGGCGGGACGGCCCGGCCTGACGCCGTCACGTCGGTGAGGCCGTCAAGTCTCGATCTTTGATGGGCTTTCCGGCAGATTGCATGGCATCATCCCCGCCATCCCGGAGGCATCCATGGCCCGTAAGGCCGCAGAGCACGCGATCGTCCTGGGAGCGGGGGTCAGCGGGCTGCTCGCCGCGCGGGTGCTGGCCGACCACTACGACCGGGTGACCCTCGTCGAACGCGACGCGCTGGGGGAGGACATCCCCCGCAGAGGCGTGCCCCAGGGGTTCCACGCGCACGCCCTGCTCCCGCGCGGCCTGCGGATCCTGGAGGAGCTGTTCCCCGGCCTGACCGGGGAGCTGGTCGCCGGGGGCGCCGTGCCGTACGAGATGATCGTGCAGCTCCGGATGATCATGGGAGGCCACGAGTTCGCGCGGATGCCGACCGGTGAGAAGGGAGTGTCGGCGACCCGTCCCTTCCTGGAGAGTCACATCCTGCGGAGGGTACGGCGGCTGCCGAACCTGGTGACGGCGGACCGCAGCCAGGTCACCGGGATCATGGCCGAGGGGGACAGGGTCACCGGCGCGCGGATCGCCGGGGACGGCGGCGAGCGGGAGCTGCCCGCCGATCTCGTCGTCGACGCGATGGGCCGGGGCGGGCGGACGCTCGCCTGGCTGGAGTCCATGGGGTACGAGCGGCCGGAGGAGGAGACCGTCAAGGTCGAGGTCGCCTACGCGACGTGGTACCTCAGACTCGCCGCAGGGGCGCTGGGGGAGGACCGCATGATCCTCGTGGGCACCTACCGGGGGCAGCCCAAGGGCGCCGCGCTCTGCGCGGTGGAGGGCGACCGCTGGCTGGTGACGCTGGGCGGCAGCGCCGGGGTGCGCCCGCCGACCGACCCCGAGGGGTTCTTCGCCTGGCTCGACGAGGTGGCCCCCGCCGACGTGGCCGCCGCGGTGCGCGCGGCCGAACCTCTCGGCGAGATCGGCTCGGCCCGGATCCCCACCAGCGTGCGGCGCCGCTACGAGCGGCTGGGCCGCTTCCCCGAAGGGCTGCTCGTCACCGGGGACGCGATCTGCAACTTCAACCCGATCTACGGCCAGGGCATGTCGATCGGCGCCCTGGACGCGCTCGCGATGCGCGAGTGCCTGCGCGGGGGCGCCGACGGCCTCGCCCGCCGTTACTTCGCCGCCGTCGCCAGGGCCCTCGATCCCGCCTGGCAGCTGTCCACCGGCGCCGACCTCGCCCTGCGGGAGGCCGAGGCGGAACGGACCCTGCGGGTCCGCCTGCTCAACGCCTACATCGGCAGGCTGCAGCGGGTCGCCGCGCGGGACCCGCGGGTCGCGGTCGCCTTCAGCCGGGTGAGCGGCCTGCTGGACCCGCCCTCGGCGCTCATGCGGCCCGCCGTGGTGTGGCGGGCCGTACGGGGCTGAGCCGGGGCCGGGCGGCGGGCCGGGAGGTTCACCCGGTGGAGTCGCAACGGCATGAGGACCTGCCGGTCCGGGGCAGGCATCTGTGGGCGGATGGAGTATCGCCGGAGTCCGGCGTGGTCACTCAGCCGAGAAGGACCACGGGTCAAAGATCAGCACGCACCGGGAACGTCGGCGGGGAAGACCCGTCGGGCGTCAAGCGCCAGTACCCGTAAGGATTGAAGAAGAAACTGTCCTCCTCATAGCCCTGGCAAGGGTGCCTGTGCATGATCCAGCGCTGCGCATCGGGTGCGAGCCGGAACCCCTCCCCATCGGTGATCTCCAGTGCCCGCGACTCGACCAGCAGGTAGAACGCCACCTCGTCAATGAGTTGCACGCCGCCCTCCAGGAGTTCCCCGGGCAGGTGCCGTGAGACCGGCTGGACCAGGTCGACCTCCACATCCGGCGCACCCAGCAGATGCATGCCGCAACTTCTCATCAGGCTCCCATCGCTGATCGGCCGCTTGACCCAGGCACGGAACAGCGTGATGGCCGACTCCGCCCAATTCGGCGCGCCGGACACCTTGTCGGCCAGGGTGAGCCACCGGTCCCGGCCGTGTGCCAGGCCGCTGCTCTCGTTCTTCACGGCGGTGGCGCCCGAACGCAACAGCGCGGCCGTCACCTCCAGCATCCGCCGTGAGACGTCGAACGTCCGCGTCCACAACTCCTCGGAGATCGCGTCGTCGGCGGGCGTGGCGTACCGGGGGTCGAAAGAGCGGTGCTGCTGCATCGGCGGCGACAGCACGTACACCACCGAGTCGTGCCCCTTCACCGCCTCCCAGTCCGATTCGGTGAAGGAGACGTCCGCCATGCAAGCCTCGAACGAACGCGGCATCCGTGGGTCGAAGGCCCGCCGGTGCCCCTCACGGTCGACGGTGAAGCCGATCCCCGCGACGTCGCCGACGACTTCTCGTACCGTCTCCACGTCCAGGTCCGAGCCGAGCACGCACAGTACGTGGCGCGGTTTTACCGCGCCTTTCTGCCGGAACACGTTCTTGTCGCCTTTCTGGGTATCGAAATCTTCTTCCCGGAGGGCACCGTCCTGGCGGACGCCGCCCGCCCGGCTCAGCCCGAGGCGGCGGAACACGCACCCCGCGGTACGGATCTGTCATCGCGTCTGTCATCGCGGGTCAGAGACGCGCGATGCGGGAAAGGCCCGTCAGCGGCTCGGGCGGAGCGGTCAGCCGGTTGTGGCTCGGGTCCAGTTCGACGACATGGGTGAGGCCGTCGTTCACCGGCTCGGGCAACACGTCGATGTGCTGCCAGGGCATGCCGAGTACGGTCGATCCGTCACTCAGGTACCTGCTGATCCCGTCTCCGACGACTTCCTCGTCGTAGCCGATCCCGCCCAAGATGCTTCCCCCGATGTCGCGTGCGTGCCCGGATCCGCTCCCGCCGTACCGCCTCGGACCCGAGGAACAGAGGAACAAGGGCGAGGCTAGGGGCCGCCACTGGTGAACGACTTGTCGATCACGGGGAGGCCGTGGACCGGTGAGACTCTCAGGCCGCCGAACTTCACGAGTCAAAGATCAGCCGGCTCTCTCCCTGCGTCGATGACGTGGAGGCGATCTCCTGGCTCCGCCGGCTGTCGCCGTTCCACTTCAGCCCGCTGCCGGCTGATCACATGCCGCGCCGATCCGGGCGTACCGGGTGTCCCGGTCATGCCGGCTGAAGGACGGGCCGGTCGGACGCCGCCTCCGCGGCGGCCACCGAGCGGGTGGAGACGGCGCGTGAGACGAGGACGACCGCGACGACGCACAGCGCGGCGGCGGTGCAGAAGACCGTGGGCAGCCCGGCGTAGGTGCCGAGGACCCCGCCGGCCGCCGCGCCGAGGGGTGAGGCCCCCATGCCGATCAGGCGGTAGCCCGAGTTGACCCGGCCGAGCAAGTTCTCGGGGATGAGCCGCTGCCGCAGCGACACCAGGATGACGTTGGAGGCGGCGTTGGTCGCTCCGAGGAACACGGCGGTGACGCCGATCGCCACCGGGGTGGGGAGCAGGACGGGCACCAGCAGCAGGAAGCCGTTGGCGAGGTTGGCGGTGAGCATCGTCCTGACCTCGCCGACGCGGCGGGCCACCCACCCGGCCAGCAGGGAGCCCGTCACCGCCCCGGCGGCCAGCGCCGCGGTGAGGACGCCGTAGTCGCCGGCGGGCAGGCCCACCCGTGACTCCTCGCCGACGACCCACAGCACGAAGACCGCGAAATAGGCGGCGTTGGCGAAGTTGAGCGCGCCGGCGAAGGCGGCGAGCGCGCGCAGGATGTGGTGGTCGCGCAGGTAGCGCAGCCCGTCGGCGATGTCGGTGCGCAGGGCGCGCTTCGACGGGGTCTCGACCCGGAACCGCCCGCGCATGCCGGTCAGGGCCAGTCCCGCCACGGCGTAGAGCAGGGCGGGCACCCCGAGCACCGCGGCGGCGCCGGATCCGATCAGGAGCCCGGCCAGCGGGCCGCCGAGGAAGTTGTTGCCGACCGTCTGCGCGGCGATGAGCTGCCCGTTGGCACTGCCGAGGCGGTCGCGTGGGACGGTCATCGGCAGCACGGACTGCGCGGAGGTGTCGGAGAAGACCTCGGCGACGCCGATCAGGAGCGCTCCGGCGAGCAGCACCGGCAGGCTGAGCGCCCCCAGCCAGGCGGTCACGGCCAGGGCCGCGAGCACGCCGGCCCGGGCCCAGCTCGCGGTGACCATGATCCGGCGCCGGTCGTGCCGGTCGACGATCGCACCCGCGTGCAGCGCGAGCAGCAGCCAGGGCAGCGTCGCCGCCGCGCTGACCAGGGACACCAGGAACGGCGATCTGGTCAGGGTCACCGCGATCAGGGAGACGCCGACGACCGCGACGCCGTCACCGATGTTCGACAGGCCTGATGCGGCCCACAGCCAGCGGAACGATCGCCCAGTCATCCGAGCCTCCGGTATCGTGTAAAGGAAAGTGTGCAAACAATCCTTTGCAAAGGTAGGGCTGCACGTGATGGATGACAAGACCCACGGCCTTGACGCTTCGGCGCTCAAGGGGCTTGCCCACCCCTCCCGCCTCCGCCTGCTGGATCTGCTGGACCGTCACGGCCCGGCGACAGCGACCCAGCTCGCCGCCCTGACCGGGGAGAACACCGGGGCCACGAGTTACCACCTGCGCCGCCTGGAGCGGCACGGGCTCATCGAGGACATACCGGAGCGCGGTAAGGGCAAGGAGCGCTGGTGGCGCACCCGTAGCTTCGCCTTCGACGGTGACCGCCTCCGCCATGACCCCGATACGGCGGAGGCCGCCGAGTTCCTCCTCGCGGAGATGGTCCGCCAGCGGCGTGCCGAGCTCGCCAACTGGCTGGAGGAGTCACGGACCACCCCGCGGCCGTGGATCGAGGCGGGGGTCAACTCCCGCGTGGCGGTGCGCCTGACCAGGGAGGAGCTCGCCGACCTCGTGCGTGACGTCACCCAGGTCCTCGACGCCTACCACGACAGGGCCCGGGAAAGGGGCGAGGGGGTCCCGGACACCGCGCGCGTCATCGTCCACTTCGACGCCTTCCCCGTCGGGGTCGGGGAGCGGGACCGGCCGGAACGAGACCGGTCGGAACGAGAGCGGCCGGAACGAGACCGGCCGGAATGAGACCGGCCGCCGCCGTGCGGGCGGCGGCCGGGGCCGGCGGGGTGGATCAGTGGATCAGGGGGGATCAGCGGGGCGGATCAAAGGGGGATCAGCGAGGTGGATCAGGGGGGGCGGATGGATCAGGGGATGAGCAGGATCTTGCCCGTGGTCCGGCGCGCCTCCAGGTCCTCGTGGGCGCGGGCGGCCTCGGCGAGGGGATAGCGGCGGGAGATGTGCACCTGGAGCTGTCCCGAGGCCACCCAGCCGAAGAGGTCGGTGGCCCGCCGGACCAGCTCGTCGCGGGTGGCGACGTAGTGGGTGAGGGTGGGGCGGGTCAGGAAGAGGGAGCCGTGCGTGTTGAGGGTCTGCGGGTCGACGGGCGGGACCGGGCCGCTGGCCTGGCCGTACAGGGCCATCATGCCGCGCGGGCGCAGTGAGGCGATGCTCCCGTCGAAGGTGGCCGCGCCCACGCCGTCGTAGACCACGTGCACGCCGGAGCCGGTCAGCTCGCGGACCGCCTCGGAGAAGCCTTCGTAGCGGAGCACCTCGTCGGCGCCCGCCTGGCGGGCCAGCTTCTCCTTCTCCTCGGTGGAGACCGTGCCGATCACCCGGGCGCCGCGCAGCTTGGCGATCTGGGTGAGCAGCAGGCCCATGCCGCCGGCCGCGGCGTGCACCAGCACGTCGTCGCCCGGCTTCACCTCGTAGGTGGAGTGGGTCAGGTAGTGCGCGGTCATCCCCTGGAGCATGACGGCCGCCGCGACGTCGGCCGGGACGCCGTCGGGCACGGAGAGCAGGCGGGAGGCGGGCACCACGGCGCGCTCCGCGTAGCTGCCCATCACGTTCGCCCATGCCACGGTGTCGCCGGGGGAGAAGTCCCGCACGTCCTCGCCGACCGCCACGACGGTGCCCGCGCCCTCGTTGCCGGGGACGAAGGGCAGGGACAGCGGGTAGCGGCCCATCCGGTGGTAGACGTCGATGAAGTTCACCCCGCTGGCCGCGACGTCGATCAGCACGTCACCGGGGTTCACCTGGGGGTCCGGATGGTCGGTGCAGGTGAGGACCTCGGGGCCGCCGGTGGCGGAGACGACTATGGCGCGCATGGTGCCGGACTCCTTCGCTCAGTCGAGTTCGCTCAGTCGAGTGCTTCGATCCTCCCCAACCCCACGGTGATCACTCGTTGTTCCCGGTCAGGGCTTGCCGGCGGCCGCCTCGTCCTTGGCGCCGTGCATGGTGAAGTTGTCGAAGGAGGTCAGGAGCTTGGCCTTGCCGTCCTCGCCGACCCGGGCGATGAAGCCGACCTCGCCGGAGGGCAGCGGGTTGGAGTCCACGAACGACTGGACCCGGTCGCCGTCGACCCACATGGCCAACTGCACGCCGTCCGGGGTGTCCGAGCACTCGGCCTGGAGATGGACGGGCCCGTCCTTGGGGAGCGTGACCTGGACGGGCTTGGTGAGCTCCCCTCCGGCGCTCTTGACGCTCTTGCGGATGCGGGCGTTGCCCGCGGTGTCGAGCAGGAACTCGTAGCGGGTCGCCTCGTAGGTGTCCTCGCCCCGGCAGAACAGGCCGTACTCGCCCAGGCCGGTGCTGCCGTCGCGGATCCCGACGTCGACGCCGAGCAGCAGGCGGGCGGGGAGCAGCGGTGTGGGGCTGGCCGAGGGGTCGGGGGTGGCCGGGGGCGCGGTCGCGAAGGGCACCGGCGCCTTCTCCCGCAGCACGGAGTCGTCGCCGTCCACGTCGATGGCGTAGTAGCCCTCGGGGGCGTAGCCGCTGTTGTCGCTGCCGTCGTAGGTGCCGCCGCTCCAGCCGCTCCCGGTCTGGGTGAAGTCGTTCTGGTAGAGCAGGTCGAGGTTGGCGGGCGGCCCGCCGGCGGCGAGCGAGAGATAGAGGGCGGAGCCGCCGCTCACCGCGACCAGGGCCGCCACCGCCGCCCCGACGATCAGCTTCTTCCGCCCGGTGGAGCGCCCGGCGGGCACGGCCGTGACGGTGTGGCCGGGGCCGGTGTGGCCAGGGCCGGTGTGGCCAGGGCCGGCGCCGCCGGGGCCGGTGTGCTGCCCCGGCGGCACGGCTCCCGGCCACTGGGCGGTCCCCTGGAGCGTGGGCTGGCTCTGGTGGAGGGTGGGCTGGTTCTGGTGGAGGGTGGGCGGGTTCTGCTGCCAGGTCGGCTGGATCTGGTGGACCGCGGGCGGGCTCTGCTGCCAGACGGTCTGGACCGATCGGACGGTCTGCTCGGGAGCGGCCGAGCGGCCGACGAGGTGGTCGAGGACCTGCTGGGAGGTGGGCCGGTTGCGGGGGTCCTTGGCGATCGCGTAGGTCACCAGCTCGCGCAGCGCGGGGTCCATGCCCTCCAGGGAGGGCTCGGTGTTGAGCACCTGATAGACCACCGCGGCTACCGCCTCCCCGCCGAACGGCGCCTGGCCGCTGGCGGCGAAGGCCATCAGGCAGCCCCAGGAGAACACGTCGCACGCGGGGGAGACCGGTTCGCCGCGCAGCACCTCGGGCGCCATGTAGCGGGGCGTGCCGACGATCTCGCCGGTGCCGGTGATGCCGCTGAGGGTGTCCAGGGCGCGGGCGATGCCGAAGTCGATCACCCGGGGACCGACCGGGGAGAGCAGGACGTTGGACGGCTTGAGGTCGCGGTGCACGACCCCGGCACCGTGGATGGCGGTGAGGGCGGTCGCCACGCCGACCGCGAGCGCGTCGAGGCTGGAGCCGCGGAGCGGCCCCCCCGACTGCACGGCGTCCTCCAGGTTCGGGCCGGCCACGTATTCGGTGACGACGTAGAGCTGGTCGCCGTCGAGCGCGGCCTCGATCACCGCGGCGGTGCAGAAGCGGCGGACCCGCTGGGCCGCGTCGGCCTCACGGCGGAACCGCATCCTGAACTGCTCGTGCTGGCTGTACTCCGAGTTGATCACCTTGATGGCGACCTGCTGCCCCTCGGGGGACTCACCGAGGTAGACCGTGCCCATGCCGCCTCGGCCGAGCCGGCTGAGCACGCGGTATCGACCGATCTGTAGGGGATCGCCCGGAGTGAGGTTGTTCACCGTCATACCTAACCGCATTTACCGTCAATGAAGTGGCTCAGCTTACCGAGATCTTCCCGGCGGCCAGCCGCCGCAACAGTGACAGGTCGACTTTCTCCAGGCTGCCGACGGCCAGCACGCCGTACGGCACCGCCCCGTCGCCGGGCACCGCCACCACCCGGCATCCCGCGGCGCGGGCGGCGGTCAGTCCGGCGGGGCTGTCCTCCACCGCCACGCACTCGGCGGGGTCGGCCCCCAGTGCCGCGGCCGCCTTCAGGTAGGGATCCGGCGACGGCTTGCCGCGCGCGGTGTCCTCGGCGGCCACGACCAGGCGGAAGCGCTCCGCCCCGACCGTGCGGAGCACCATGTCCACGATCCGCCGGGGAGAGGCGGTGACGAGCGCCGTCGGCACGCCCGCCGCCCGCAGCTCGTCCAGCAGCCGGATCGCGCCGGGCAGCGGCGTCACCCCGCCGGCGATCCGCTCGGCGAAGGCCCCGGTGAGCCGCGCGCCCACGGTCTCGGCGGATGTCCCGGCGGCCCGCGCGCCGGCCGTTCCGGAGAGATCGGCGGTTCCGGGGAGACCGGCGGTTCCGGAGGGAGCCGGGCCGGGGACGGACGGGCCGGGGACGGACGGGCCGGGGCGCGCGGGCACCCCGTCGGGGCAGGGCCGTCCCTGCCGCGTGCCGCCCCGCCGCCTGTGGTCCTGCCGCGTGGGGGCCTGCCCGGCGCGGACGCGCCGTAGGAGATGGGCGGCGGTGTGCTCGACGGGCCGGCCGAGCACGTGGTCGGTGTCGGCCTCGGCCAGCTCCAGGCCGAGCTCGGCCGCCACCGCCGCGCACGCCTGCCACCACAGCCCCTCGGTGTCCACGAGCGTGCCGTCCATGTCGAACAGGACGGCCCGCAGCTCAGCCGGCACCGGCGGGAGCCTCCGTCCCGGCGGGGACGCGCCCGGTGGCGGCCGCGGCCCGCTCGGCGACCAGGACGGGCCGTTGCACGAGGCCGAGGGCCACCCGCGTGCCGGGGGCCAGCCGTACCGCGTCGTGGCCGGGCACGTCGCTGAGGACCTCCAGCTCGCCCAGCCGCACCCGCAGCCGCGCGGAGGAGCCGCGGAAGGACGACGCCACGACCAGCGCCCCGCCCTCCGGGTCGGGCGTGACGAGCACCGCCTCCGGGCGGACCAGCACGTCCACGTCGGGGGAGGCGGGCGACGGGCCGTCCACCGGGAGCGACCGGCCCAGGACCGCGACCTCGCCGCCGGACACGCGGCCGGGGATGTGGTTCATCGTGCCGACGAACTCGGCCACGAACGGCGTGGCGGGCCGGTCGTAGACCTCGGCCGGGGCCCCGCACTGCTCCAGCCGTCCGTCGCGGAGCACCGCGACCCGGTCGGCGACCGACAGCGCCTCCTCCTGGTCGTGGGTCACGAAGACGGTGGTGATGCCGAGGTCGAGCTGGAGCCGCCGGATCTCCTCCCGCAGCGTGACGCGGACCTTGGCGTCCAGCGCCGACAGCGGCTCGTCCAGCAGCAGCACCCGGGGCTCCAGCGCCAGCGCCCTGGCCAGCGCGACGCGCTGCTGCTGGCCGCCGGAGAGCTGGTGCGGGTAGCGGTCGGCGTGCGTGGGGAGTCCGACCAGCTCCAGCAGCTCGGCCGCCCGGGCGTGCCGCCGGGCGGCGGGCACCTTGCGGACCCGGAGCCCGAACGCCACGTTGTCGCGGGCGTTGAGGTTGGGGAAGAGGCTGTAGGACTGGAAGACCATGCCCGCGTCCCGGCGGTTGGCGGGCACCCGGGTGATGTCCCGGCCGTCCACCAGCACCGCCCCGGCATCGGGGTGCTCGAAGCCGGCCACGCAGCGCAGGGCCGTGGTCTTGCCGCAGCCCGACGGACCGAGCAGGGCCATCAGCTCGCCCTGTTCGACGGTGAGGTCCAGGCCGTCCAGGGCGACGGTGCGGCCGAACGCGCGGCGCAGCCCCCGGAGTTCGACGGTCATGAACGTTTCCTTCCCGCTCCCGAGACGGTGAGCAGAAGCAGCCAGATGAGCAGCAGGCTGATGACGGACAGGGCCACCGAAAGCTGTCCGTCGTTGCCGGAGACGGTCACTATCCAGACCGGGAACGTCTGGTAGCCGAGCAGGGCGGCGACGGTGTATTCGCCGAGCACCAGGGCGAGGGTGAGGAAGGAGGCGCCGGCGATGGCGGAGCGGATGTTGGGGACGATCACCCGCAGCATCACGTGCGGCCACGAGGCGCCCAGGTTGCGCGCGGCCTCGACCAGGGTCCGCACGTCGATCACGCGGAGCCCGGCGTCCAGCGAGCGGTAGACGAACGGCAGCGTCAGCACCACGTAGGCCAGGACCAGCACGACCGGGAACCGCTCGCTCTGGATCGCGATCATCGTCGCCCAGAACGGGGTGGCGGCCAGCGCCTCGGTGCCGCCGCGCAGCGCTGTGCCGATGCCGACCACGTAGGTGATCGGCGGCACGACCAGCGGCAGCGTGGCGACCACTTCGAGCACGGGCCCCAGCCGCGGGGCGCCGAGCCGTACGGCCAGCATCGCCGGGAGCGTCAGCAGCAGCACCGTCACGATCGTGGCGGCGGCCAGCCCGAGGGAGACCAGCAGGCTCGGGAGGAACCCGGGAGCCGACAGGATGCGCCCGTAGACGCCGAGGGAGATGCCCTGCCCCTCGGTGTGGACGGTGAACCAGAACGAGACGGCCATCGGGACGAGGAAGTAGAGCGCGGCGACGCCCAGCACGGCCCCCCGCCAGAACCGCACCCGCCGGGGGCGCGGGGCGACGGGGCCGGGGGCGGACTCCGGCACGGTGGCTACCGCAGCCATCGGGAGCTCCTCCTCTGCAGGGGCAGGTAGACCGCCATCACCAGGACCGCGATGACGATCATGTCGAGGCTGAGGGCGAGCGCGATGTTCTCGTGGCCGATCAGCACGTCGCCGGTGAGCGCGTCGGCGATCTGCAGGGTGACCAGCGGGACCGTGCTGCCGACCATCGCCGCGGCGGTGGCGTAGGCGGCGAAGGCCCCGCCGAACAGCAGGACGACGCCGCCGAGCAGCGCGGGGGTCAGCACGGGGACGCCGACGTGCCGCCAGAACTGCCAGGTGGTGGCGCCGCTGTTGTGCGCCGCCTCCCGCCACTGCGGGCGCAGGCCGTCCAGCGCCGGCGTCACGACCAGGACCATCAGCGGGACCGAGAAATACATGTAGACCAGCGCCAGGCCCCAGAAGTTGTACAGCACTCCCGAGCCCAGCCCCAGTGTGGTGGTGACCACGCCGGAGTTGCCGAGCGTGGCGATCCAGATGAACGCCAGCGGCACGCCGCCGAAGTTGGCCAGCACGCCCGAGGCGGTCAGCACGCTCTCGCGCAGCGCCCGGAAGCGGGAGGTGACCACGGCCTGGGCGAGCAAGGTGCCCAGGACCGCGCCGGCCACCGCGACCAGCGCCGACAGCCGCACGCTGCTGAGGAGGGTGGTGAGGTAGGCGCCCCGCAGGCTCTCGACCACGTTGGCCGTGCTGAAGGAGGAGAGCCTGGTCTGCGGGTCCCTGACGGTGAACGCGCCGAGCAGCAGCGCGAGGGCCGGGATCCCGAAGGCCAGTGCCATGAAGGCCAGCAGGGGCAGGGCGGCCGGCCAGCTCCCGGTCCGGGCGCGGCCGCCGCCCCGTACGGCCGTGCCCGCGTCGGTCGTCGTCACGGGTCAGCCGGCGACGGCGGCGCCCCAGCCGCCGGCCAGGACTTCCTTGGCCTTGTTGACCTGGGCCTCGGTCGGGAAGGTGGGCTCGCCCTCGACCGGGGGCAGGTTGGCCTCGGCGGCCTTGTCGACCGAACCGTCGGCCTTCATGGCGGGCAGCAGCACCGGGCGGGCGAAGCCGCCGAGGTAGAGGTTCTGGCCCTCGGGGCTGTAGAGGAACTCCTGCCAGAGCCGGGCGGCGGCCGGGTGCGGGGCGTCCTTGTTGATCGCCTGCGCGTAGAGCTGGAAGTATTTGCCGTCGGTCGGGATGACCGTCTTCCAGTCGAGTCCCTTCTCGGCCATCTTGGGGGCGTAGGCGGCGTTGTTGTAGTCCCAGTCGATGCTGATCTGGGTCTCACCCTTCTCGATGGTGGCGGGGGTGGTCTCCACCGGGTTGAAGTTGCCGGTCTCCTTCAGCTTCTTGAAGAAGTCGAGGCCGGGCTGGATGTCGTCGAAGGAGCCGCCGTTGGCCAGGGCCGCCGCGTAGACGCCCGCGAACGCCGAGCCGGACTTGGTCGGGTTGCCGTTCAGCGCGACCTTGCCCTTGTACTCGGGCTTGAGCAGGTCGGCGAAGGTCTCCGGACACTTGGCGATCTTCTTGGCGTCGCAGCCGATCGAGACGTAGCCGCCGTAGTCGTTGAACCACAGGCCGCCCGGCTCCTTCTGGTTGCCGGGGATCTTGTCCCACGTCTGGACCTTGTAGGGCGCGAACAGGCCCTCGGCGGCGCCGCTGATGGCGAAGGACTGGCCGATGTCGAGCACGTCGGGGGCGCGGTCCTGACCCTTGCGGGTCTTCACCGCGTTGATCTCGTCGGCGCTGGAGGCGTCGGGGGTCTCGCTCTCGATCTCGATGCCGTACTTCGCGGTGAACGCCTCGATGATCTTGCCGTAGTTGGCCCAGTCGGGCGGCAGGGCGATGACGTGGAGCTTGCCCTCCTTCTTGGCGGCCTCGACGAGCTTGTCCAGCCCGCCGAAATCGGCCGCGGAGGCGGCGGTCCGGGCGTCCACGCCGGCCGCGGAGCCGCTGCCGGAGGGCGTGGCGGTGGTCGGGGCCGCCCCGCACGCCGTGGCGCCTGCGAGCAGAAGTGCGGTCAGGCCCGCGGAGCGGATTCGGGATGCGATCACGTTGTCTCCCAAGGGGGTGTCGCGCGATATGCCATGAAATTAAGCGAACTTGTACAAACAAGCTAGACCCAGTAGGTCGGCAATCGGTTTCCTCCCGATGAACGCCAGGAGTACGTCAGTGGAATGCGAGAGCTGGGGATTCATAGGGGTTTCCGGCTTGTTTAGGGTGGAGGTGGGACGGCTGTCCGGTGTGCGCAGTGAAGGAGCTCCCGCCGGGAGGCCGGCCGGGTGGAGCCGGAGTCGGGCCGGGGTGAAGGGCGGGAGTTTGAGGGACGAGGCGAGGTCGCGCGGCCGGCGGATGCCCGGCCGGGCGTCCGGGTGGAGGCGATCATGACGGCGCGCTACGCGGGGATCGCGGCCGAGCTGAGGGAGGCGATCGTGCGCGGCGAGTACGCCGTGGGGGCGCAGCTGCCCTCGGAGGCCGAGCTCGCCGCCCGTTTCGCCGCCTCCCGGGGCACGGTCCGCCAGGCGGTGGCGGTGCTCGCCGCCGAGGGGCTGGTCGGCTCCCGGCAGGGGGCCAGGCGGATCGTGCTCGGCCGCGAGCGCAGCCAGAGCTTCGCCGAGCTGAACAGCTTCGCGCAGTGGGCCAGGGCGATGGGTCACCGGGTCAGCGGGCGGGTGCTGGAGCAGCGGCGCCGGGGCGCGGACGCCGCCGAGGCGGCCCGGCTCGCGCTCCAGCCGGGCGATCCGGTGCTGTCGGTGCTACGGCTGCGCTCGCTCGAAGGCGAGCCGGTGCTGCTGGAGCGGACCGTCTACGCCGGATGGATCGCTCCGGCCGTCGAGCGGATCGACCCCGGGTGCGAGTCGGTCACCCAGGCCCTCTACGACGGCGTCGGCCTCGTCATCGCCTACGGCGAGCATCTCATCGACGCGGTCGCGGCGGGGGCCGAGGACTCCCGGCTGCTGGCCGTGCGGCGGGGCAGCCCGCTGCTGCGCCAGCGGCGGGTCACCACCACCCACGAGGGCCGCCCGGTCGAGCTGTCCGACGACCGCTACCGCGCGGGCAGCGTGACCTTCAGCATCCGTAACTCGGTGGACGCCAATCCGCTGGTGCGGCAGGTGGGGGACTTGCGTCCGGCTCCGTGAGAACGTATGTTCGATAGACGTGCCCCGTCTTCCCCCGGGTGCCGATCCGGAATCCGCAGGGGGAGAAGCGTCGTGAGCAGACTTTACGGTGACCCGATCGAGGTGTGGACCCGGGAGGGGCAGCCGGTCCAGTTCGTCTGGCGTGACCGGCTGCACGCCGTCCGCCGGGTGGTGGACCACTGGGTGGTCTCGCGCGAGTGGTGGAAGACCTCCGACAGCGATCCGGGGGAGCGCCGGTTCTGGCGGGTCGAGGCCGACCCCGGCAGCAGGGTCGGCACCTACGAGCTCCGCTTCGACACCGCGGGTGAGGGCTGGCTGCTGATGAGGGCGTGGGACTGACGGTGCTGAGGGCGCGGGGCTGACGGCGCTGAGAGCGCGGGACTGACAGCGCTGAGAGCGCGGGACTGACGGTCCCGCCCGCCGCGGCCCTCCCGGGGCGCCCTCGCGGTCAGTGCTGGGCCTGTCGTACGGCGTCCCGCTCGGTGAGGGGCCGTCAGTGCTGGGCCTGCCGTGCCGCGCTCCGCTCGGTGAGGAGCCGTGAGAGGGCCTGCGGTGCGGCCGGGGCCGCCGGGGCCCGGCGGGCCCGGCCGGCGCCCATGGTCTGGATCCGGGTGATCTGCCGGACGGTCGCCGCGCACAGCAGGGCCGAGACCGCGACGGTGGCCAGCTCGGCTGGGCCGAGGCCGGTCAACTCGCTGTCACCCGGGGTGCCGAGCGGCGGCCGCGTCAACACCAGGGCGAGCAGGGTCAGCCAGCTCAGCCACCAGGCGGCCAGCAGCGCCGCCCAGCGGCCGTGGTGGCCGGCCGGCGGCCGGGAGTCACGCCAGAGGCGGTGCACCAGCACCGGCGGAGCGATCAGGTTGACCGCCGGCACGGCCCAGGCGGCCAGCACCCGGCCCGCCGGCGCCCCGGGGACGGCGCTCTGGCGGGCCTGGACCAGCCAGGTCAGGTAGGCGGCGACGGCCGCGACGGTCGTCGCGGCGGCGAGCATGACGAGGACGGCGAAGACGCTGACCGCGCCGGCGAGGGCCTGCGCACCGGGGGCATGGGGGTCGCCGCCGAGTGCCGAGATCTCCCGGGCCAGCCGCCGGCCACGGGCCTGCTCGAACACCACCAGGGCGGCGGTGGCGGCCACCTGGGCGGTGAGGGTTGCATATACGGCTGAAGCAGACTTTTTAGGTAGGGATGGGACGGAGCGCATGTATATCTCCCCCCGCCATGCGCTGAAGGACCTGCCCCTTTCCTATCCCTCCCGCGCCTGCGCTAATCTGCCTGTTTGCTCCCTCCCGCGCCTGCGTCGATCTGCCTGTCCGCGCCGGGCGGATCAGCTCACCACACCCGACTCCCACGCCCAGGCCGCGATCTCCACCCGGTTCCTGGCGCCGAGTTTCGCCTGGATGCTCCCCAGGTGCGTCTTGACCGTGGACAGTGAGACGAACAGCTCCGCCGCGACCTCCTGGTTGGTCCGTCCCCTGGCCACCAGGCGGACGACGTCCAGCTCGCGCTCGGTCAGCGGCTCGCTGAGCGGCCGGGCGGTCCCGGCCCGCGGATGGGCCAGGTGTTCGAGCAGGCGCACGGTCACCGACGGCGACACCAGCGCGTCCCCGGCCGCCGCGGCCCGGACCGCCTCGATCAGCAGCGTCGGCCCGCTGTCCTTGAGCAGGAACCCGGTCGCGCCCGCGCGCAGCGCCCCGTAGACGTATTCGTCCAGGTCGAAGGTCGTGACGATGACCACCCGCATGGGATCGGGGACGCCGGGACCGGCCAGGATCCGGGTGGCCTCCAGGCCGTCCAGCTTGGGCATCCGGATGTCGAGCAGGCACACGTCGGGCCGGAGCCGCCTGGCGTGCTCGACCGCCTCGGCGCCGTTGCCGGCGGTCGCCACGACCTCCATGTCCTCCTGGGCGTCCAGAATCATCTGGAAGCCGGTCCGCACCAGCTCCTGGTCGTCAGCGATGAGCACCCGAATCGTCACCTGATGGATTCTGCCAGCTCGAAATGTGGCATCGGACTTTCGGACGATGGCCCCGCCCGCTAATCGGACGGTCGGCTGATCCGCCGCGGTGCCCCCGCGAGGGAGAGTCGTCGCCATGAGTGTTGTTCTTGAAGGGGCCGGTCTGGTCAAGCGGTTCGGCCCCACTGTGGCGCTGGGTGGCGTCGGGCTGGCCGTCGGCGCCGGCGAGGCTGTGGCGATCATGGGACCGAGCGGGTCGGGCAAGTCGACCCTGCTGCACTGCCTCGCCGGGATCATGAAGCCGGACGCGGGCGAGGTGCACCTGCTCGGCCGGCGCATCGACGGGCTGGGGGAGCGCGAGCGCAGCGCCCTGCGCCGTACCCGGTTCGGGTTCGTCTTCCAGTTCGGTCAGCTCCTGCCGGAGCTGCCAGCCGAGGAGAACGTCGCGCTGCCTCTCATGCTCGGCAACGTGTCCCGGGCCGACGCCGTACGGCAGGCCCGCGGATGGTTCGGCCCGCTCGGCCTCGGCGGCATGGAGGGCCGCCGCCCCGGCGAGCTCTCCGGCGGCCAGGCGCAGCGGGTGGCGATCGCCCGCGCGCTGGTCACCCGGCCGGCGGTGATCTTCGCCGACGAGCCGACCGGCGCGCTCGACCAGAGCACCGGCCACGACACGATGCGCCTGCTGGTGGAGGCCACCAAGCACAACGGCGCCTCGCTGGTGGTCGTCACCCACGACCCCCAGGTGGCCCGATGGTGCGACCGGACGGTCGAGGTCCGCGACGGCCAGATCCTCCCCGGCCGGTACGGCGCGCAGCCGGCCGCCGGTCAGGAGCCGTCGACCCAGGTCCTCCCCGGGGTGACCGGATGAGCGGGCTGATGGGCCTGACCTGGCGGCTGCTGCGCGGCGGCGGCCGCCGCGGCCTGCTGGGCGCGGGGCTGACCGTGGCGGCGGTGGCGGTCTCCACCGCGCTGCTGCTGTTCGCCGTGGCGGTCAACATGGCCTTCCAGGGACGGGCCGACCGGGAGGCGTGGCGCAACCCGGTCGCGGCCACCGGGAAGGCCGTGGCGGTCGAGGCCGTGCACGCCGACTACGTGCGGGACCAGCGGATCACGGTCGTGGACCTGGCGGCGCTGGAGCCGGGGGCGGCCCCGCCGCCGGGCCTGGCGCGCTTCCCCGCGCCCGGCGAGGTCTGGTTCTCCCCGGCGCTGGCCGAGCTCGCCGGGGAGCTCCCGGCGGGCCAGCTCGCCGGCCGCTTCCCCGAGAAGGTCGGCGGGACGGTCGGCGACGAGGCACTGGTCCACCCCGGCGAGCTCGTCGCGGTCCGCGGCCAGGTCCCGGACGCCCCGATCATGACCGTCGAGCCGGCGGACGATCCGCGTGCCGGCATCGGACCGGTGAGGATCTCCGGCTTCGCCGGGCAGCCGACGGGTGACGCGCAGGCGTACATGGCGCTCGGGCTGATCGCGAGCGTGCTCATGGTCGTGCCGCTGCTGGTGTTCGGCGGCGCGGCGGCCCGGCTCACCGTGGCCCGCCGGGACCAGCGCCTGGCCGCGCTCCGGCTGGTGGGCGCGACCCCCGGCCAGGTGGTCGCGATGACCGTCGCGGAGGCGGTGATCACCGCGTTCGGCGGCGCGGTGCTCGGCATGGCGCTGTACGGCCTGGGCGTCCCGCTGCTGACCGGGATCGAGATCGCGGGCGGCTCCTGGTTCCTGTCCGACCTGTGGCCCGGCGTGCTCGCCGTACTCGGCGTGCTGGTGGCCGTGCCACTGCTGGTGGGCCTGTCGGCGGTGGTCGGCCTGCGCCGGGTCGTGGTCAGCCCGCTCGGCGTCGCCAAGCGGGAGACGCCTCCGGCGATGCGCTTCGTCCGGGTCGTCGCGCTGCTGGCGATCCTCGCGGTGGTGCCCGCGCTCGGGCTGGGGGCCGCTGTCGGGGTGGTCGCCGTGGTCCTCGGCCTCGCCTTCCTCGCCATCAACCTGGCCGGCCCGTGGGTGGTCGGCATGCTGGGCCGGATCGTCTCGCGGATGGCCCGCGGTCCGGCCCGGCTGCTGGCCGGGCGCCGCCTGGTGGACGACCCCAAGGCGGCCTGGCGGACCGTGAGCGGCGTCGCCCTGACCGGGTTCGTGGCGGGGTTCATCGGCCTGCTCAGCCCGGGCAGCGGTCTGTTCGGCGACGCCGACCCCGCCGAACTGCGGCTGTCGGTCCCCGCCGCCCAGGTGGCCGAGGTCACCGCCGCGGCCCGCGAGCGGCTGTCGGCGGCGGGCGTCCCGGCCACCGTCAAGGCCGGCGGGGAGGGCGGGAGCAGGCTGCTCACCGCCTCGCTCCGCGAGCGCGACGCCGCGTCGGTGGACCGGGCGCGCACCGCGCTCGAGGGCCTGGTCCCGGGGCACGTGGCCACCTCGGCCGCCGACGACGACCGCTCCGGCATCCAGGTCCTGGAGGACATCGGCACCGGCACGGTGACCGTGCTCACGGTCTCGTTCCTGGTGGCGATCGCCAGTGCCGGGATCACCGCGGCCTCCTCGATCCTGGACCGCAGGCAGACCTACGCCCTGCTCCGCCTGGCGGGCACCCCCCTGGAGGTGCTCGACAGGGCCCGCCGCGCGGAGACGCTCATCCCGCTGGCGGTCATGGGAGGCGGCGCCATCGCGGTCGGCATGTTCTGCGCCGCCCCGTTCGCCATCTCGGCGATGAACGTCACCGGCGTGGTCACCCTGCTGGTCTGCGTGGCGCTCGGGTTCGCCGGGGTGGTCGGGGCCGGAGCGGCGAGTGCCCCGCTCCTGCGCTCGGTGACCGCCGACCCCGCGCCCCGCCCGGACTAGAGATTCCTATTTAACCAGTAGGGAAACTTGCAAATATGGAGGCGGATCGTTACCGTCAGGAGCACGGGGACCCCGGCCGGCGGAGGAGTCGCGGGGCCGGACCCGCGCGGCGGGCGCAGACCTCCCGGCCGGGCGTTCCCGTGAACGGGGGCGGACCTCATGGTCACGGGTGCCGCTCACGAGGACGGAGCCGGCGGGCAGGAGGCCCCCTCGCCCGGCGGCTCCTCTTCGGGGCCCTCAAGAAGACCTAGGAGCGATTCGATGGCGATCCGCATCGGGGTGCACGCCCACAACCCCTGGCTGCACCTGCTGTCCCGCCTCGACCACCTGCTCGACGGCATCGAGGTCCACCGCTACGCCGACGCCGCCCGCACCGGGGAGCTCCTCGCCGCGGGGGTGATCGACTTCGGCGGCGCCGGGTCCACCTCGTCGCTGGCCGCCCAGGCGGCGCGCCTGCCGGTCGCCTACGCGGCCGTGTCGGCCCCGCGTCCCGGCTACGGCGCGCTGCTGGTGTCCGGCACCGGCCCGGTCATGACCGTGGCCGACCTGCGGGACCGGCCGGTCTCGCTGCGCGTGGGCTCCTGGCAGACCCACTTCCTGGCCAAGGTGCTCGCCGACGCCGGGCTCTCCTACCAGGACATCGAGCCGCGCCCGGCCGCCTCCGAGGCGCGGTTCTGGCTGCGCGACGGCGTGGTGTCCGGCTGGGTCGCCGAGGGGGCGGAACTCGTCGAGGCCGAGCGCTCCGGGCACTTCGCCCGGCTCCGCGGCACCGCCGGCATCATCGCCGACCGCTCGGTGTTCCACACCCGTGCCTCCTACGCCGAGTCGGCCCCGGAGGCCGTCGCCACGGCCGTGCGCGCCCTGCGCGAGACCGGTCGGTGGGCGCGGGAGCACCCGGTCGAGGCCGCCCGGCTGATCGTCGAGGCGGTGGGCGGGTCCGTGGACTCCTGGACGACCGCGCTCAAGCGGCTGCCGTGGACGCTGGAGCCGGTCACCACCGAGGTCGTCGCCGAGCAGCGGGCGGCCGCCGACGTGCTGTACGACGCCGGTTTCCTCGTGGCCCGGGTCGACCCGGCGGCGGCGGTCGTGCCGTCGCTGAACCGGATCGTGGCGGCCGAGCTGGAAGAGGTCGTCGCCTGACCCGGGTCAGCCCAGGACCAGATCGCGGATCGTCCTCAGCGAGGTCTCGTCGCGGGGGCCCATCACCAGCAGGCTGGTGACCGGGCTCTTGCGCCAGGCCTCCAGGCGCTCGCGGATCCGGCCCGCCGGACCCACCAGGGAGATGCCGTCGGCCAGCTCGTCCGGGATCGCGTTGAACGCCTCCTGCCTGCGGCCGGCCAGATAGAGCGCCTGGATCTCCTCGGCGGCCTCGGCGTAGCCCATCCTGCCGATGATGTCGGCGTGGAAGTTGCGGCTCTTGGCCCCCATGCCGCCGATGTAGAGGGTCAGCATCATCTTCACGCCGTCCAGTGCCGCGCGGACGTCGTCGGTGATCAGAGTCATGACCATGGCGGCGATGTCGAAGTCCGGCCCGGCCCCGGCCAGCGACGGGCCGTACATCTGCTCGACCTTCTCCGGGAACACGAACAGCGGCAGCCAGCCGTCGGCGATCTCACCGGCGAGCGCCACGTTCCGGGGGCCCTCGGCGCCCAGGTAGAGCGGGATCTCCTCGCGCAGCGGATGGGTGATCAGCTTCAGCGGCTTGCCGAGGTTCGCCCCGCCCGGGTAGGGGAGCGGATAGTGCTCGCCGTCGCTGGTCACCGGCTCCTCGCGGCGCCAGATCTTGCGCATGATCTCGACGTACTCGCGGGTGCGGGCCAGCGGCCGGGGGAACGGCCTGCCGTACCAGCCCTCGACCACCTGCGGCCCGGAGGCGCCGAGGCCCAGGAGCAGCCGCCCGCCGGTCAGGTGGTCCAGCGTCATCGCGGTCATCGCGGTCGCCGCGGGGGTCCTGGCCGAGATCTGCACCACGGAGGTGCCGAGTTTGATGCGGGACGTCCGCGCGCCGTACCAGGCCAGGGGGGTGAAGGCGTCGCTGCCGTAGGCCTCCGCGGTCCAGACGGACCCGTAACCCAGCCGCTCCGCGGCCTGGACGAGTCCGGTGGCGTCGTCGGCGTTCCGCTGCCAGTAACCGAGATTCAGGCCAAGTTCCAGATCGGTGCTCATCGGGGCCTCCATGCAGATATGCGCACCGTGATTAGAACACGTTCTAGATTGGCCGGTCGAGAGCGAGGTGTCAGTATTCCCGTTTCCGGGAAACCTGAACCTGTGCTTAGTGCTGTCCGCAAGGCTCTGTGTCTGATGTTGCTGTTCATCGTCGGCGCCTCGGGGATCGGTCCCGTGAGAGCGCAGGCGGCCGGACGGCCGAACATCATCTTCATCCTCACAGATGATCTGGACACAGTGGACCTGCAGAAGTTTCCTAATATCTGGAACTATCTCGTCCGCGGAGGTACACGTTTCGATAATTTCATCGTCACGAACTCCTGGTGCTGCCCCTCACGCTCGTCGATTCTCCGTTCGCAGTACGTTCACAGCCACGGCGTGCTGACCAATACGGCGCCCGAGGGTGGTTTCACGAAATTCCATGACTCCGATCTGGAACGTTCCACACTCGGAACCTGGATGAAGTCGGCCGGCTACCGCACCGGGCTGATGGGCAAATACCTCAACCACTATCCCGGCGGCGTCGCCGCGCCCACCTACGTCCCACCGGGCTGGGACGATTGGGCCGTGCCGGTGACCCGGCTCTACGACGAGTACGACTACACCCTCAACGAGAACGGCCTGCTGACGGCACACGGCTCCGCGCCGGAGGACTATCTGACGGACGTGCTCAGCCAGAAGGCCGGAGCGTTCGTCTCCCGGCAGGGCACCGAGCCGTTCTTCCTCTACCTCGCCCCGGTCGCCCCGCACAACCCGGCCAACTACGCGCCCCGGCACGCCGACGCCTTCGCCGGCGCCACCGCGCCCCGCCCCCCGTCCTTCGACCAGCCGGACGTGAGCGCCGAGCCCCGCTGGCTCAGCTCGCGCCCGCGCTTCAGCGCCAGGGCGATCGAGGGCATCGACGAGCGCTACCGCCGCCGGATGCGGGCCATGCTCGGCGTGGACGACATGGTCGGCGCTCTGATCGGGACCCTGAGGGCCACCGGGAAACTGGACGACACCTACATATTCTTCGGCTCCGATAACGGGTTCCACCTGGGCCAGCACCGGCTCGCCCACGGCAAGACGACCCCGTTCGAAGAGTCGATCAAGGTGCCGCTGGTGGCCCGCGGGCCCGGCATCCAGGCCGGCGGGGCCATCGGCGAGCTGTGCGCCAACGTGGACCTCGCCCCCACCTTCGCCGAGCTCGGCGGCGCCCAGCTGCCGGACTTCGCCGAGGGCAGGTCGATGGTCCCGCTCCTGCGCGGCCGGACGCCCGCGCCGTGGCGGCAGAACGTCCTGCTCGAGTTCTACCGCCCGACCAGCCAGGCATCGGCCCGCCAGACCCCGGTCCCCGCCTACCAGGGCATGCGGACCGCGCGCAACACCTTCGTCCGCTACTCGACCGGTGAGTACCAGCTCTACGACCTGGTCAAGGACCCCTACCAGCTCCACAACCTCGCGGCCAAGGTCCCGCCCTCGGTGATCACCCAGTTCGACCGGCAGCTCGACGCCCTGACGGCGTGCTCCGGCGCGAACTGCCGTACGGCCGACTCCGTCCGGCCGCCCTCGTTCACCGCGCCGTCATCGTTCTTCGGGCCCTCGTCGTTCTTCGGGCCGCCCGCCGTCCTCACCCCGCCCTCCGCCCTTGACCCGCCCCCCTCCCTCGGCCCGTCGGCGGTCCTCGAACCGACCCCGGTCTTCGGGGCCGGCCCCTGAGATGACCGGGGCCCGTGAGATGTCCGGGTAGGCGCGCCGTAGATGGGTCTCGACGGCGGCCGACGCCTTCCCGGGATCCCCGGAGGCGATGGCCCGATGGATGAGGCGGTGGTCGGCCATGAGCCCGCCGGTGTCACCGAGGCGTTCGACCGCCTCGATGGCGTAGCGCCGGACCGAGTCACGCAGGGAGCGCATCATGGCGGCGATCAGGCGGTTGCCCGACGCCTCGGCGATGGCGACGTGGAAGGCGGTGTCGTGCTCGACGAACTCCTCGGCCGTCGCCGCGCGCTCCATCCGCTCCAGCGCGCCGCTCAGGGCCGACAGGTCGGCCCCCTGCCGGGCGGCGCGCGCGGCCGACCACTGCTCGATCATCAGCCGGGCGTCGATGACCTCCTCGAGCGACAGGCTCGCCAGCCCGAGGTGGAGGCGGAGCAGGTCGGTCAGCGCTCCGGCGGGCCGCGAGGTGAGCACGGCCCCCGCGTCGGGGCCCCGGCCGACCTGCGAGGACACCACGCCCAACGTCTCCAGCACGCGCATCGCCTCGCGCACCGACGACCGGCTGACCTGGAGCTGCTCGGCGAGCTGGCGCTCGCCCGGCAGGCGGTCGCCGACCGTGAGGCCGTCGACGGCGATGCGCTCCTCGATCCGGGCGATCACATCCTCGAACGCCCGGGTGCGCCGGACGGGCTGCCATCCGCTCAAGGAACCTCCTCTTGTGACCGAATATGGTCAGACCATACTGTGGTCAGACCATAGAACGGAAGGAGTGCCGTGCGTGTCGCCCTGTTCATCACCTGCGTGAACGACACCCTGTTCCCCGGCACCGGGCGGGCGGTCGTGACGCTGCTGCGCCGCCTCGGGTGTGACGTGGAGTTCCCCCAGGCGCAGACCTGCTGCGGTCAGATGCACGTCAACACCGGCTACCCCGAGGAGGGGAGACGGCTGGCACGGCACTTCGTGGACGTCTTCGCCGGGTACGACGCGGTCGTCGCGCCGTCGGGGTCGTGCGCCGCGATGGTGCGCGAGCAGTACCCGCGCCTGGCCCGCGCCGGGGACGCCTCCTTCGCCGGCGAGGTCGCCGAGACGGTGCCGAAGGTCCACGACCTGTCCGAATTCCTGGTCGACGTCCTCGGCGTCACCGACGTCGGCGCCTATTTCCCGCACCGCGTGACCTACCACCCGACCTGCCACTCCCTGCGCGGACTGCGCCTGGGCGACCGTCCCACCCGCCTGCTGGAGCAGGTCAGGGGCCTGGAGCTGGTCCCTCTCCCCGGCGCCGAGGAGTGCTGCGGCTTCGGCGGCACCTTCGCGGTGAAGAACCCGGCCGTCTCCGCCGCCATGTGCGGCGACAAGGTGCGCAACGTCACGGGCACCGGCGCCGAGGTGCTCTGCGCCGCCGACAACTCCTGCCTGATGCACATCGGCGGCACGCTCAAACGCCAGCGCACCGGCGTCCGGATCATGCATCTCGCCGAGATCCTCGCCGCCACGGAGGCCACCCGATGAGCGGCGGCACCTTCCTCGGCATGCCCGCCTTCCCCCGCAACGCCGCGGCGGCCGTACAGGACTCGCAGCTCAGGTTCAACCTGCGCAAGGCCACGCACACGATCCGCGGCAAGCGGGCCTCCGTGGTGGCCGAGCTGCCCGACTGGGCGGAGCTCCGGGCCGCGGGCAAGGAGATCAAGGACCACACCCTGCGCAACCTGGACCGCTATCTGCTCCAGTTGGAGGAGGCCGTCACGGCGGCCGGCGGCCACGTCCACTGGGCGGCCGACGCCGCGGAGGCCAACCGGATCGTCGCCGACCTCGTCAAGGCGACCGGCGAGACCAGCGTGGTGAAGGTCAAGTCGATGGCCACCCAGGAGATCGGCCTCAACGAGGCCCTCCAGGAGGAGGGCATCACCGCCTACGAGACCGACCTGGCCGAGCTGATCGTGCAGCTCGGGGACGACTGGCCCTCGCACATCCTGGTCCCCGCCATCCACCGCAACCGTTCGGAGATCCGCGAGATCTTCCAGGAGAAGATGGCCTCCTACGGCCGCGCGGCCCCCGAGGGGCTGACCGACGAGCCCCGCGCCCTCGCCGAGGCCGCCCGGCTCCATCTGCGGGAACGCTTCCTGTCCACCAAGGTCGCCGTCTCCGGCGCCAACTTCATGATCGCCGAGACCGGCACGCTGGTGGTGCTGGAGTCCGAGGGCAACGGCCGGATGTGCCTGACCCTGCCGGAGACGCTGATCAGCGTGGTCGGCATCGAGAAGCTCCTGCCGAGCTGGCGGGACCTGGAGGTCTTCCTCCAGCTCCTGCCCAGGAGCTCCACCGGCGAGCGGATGAACCCCTACACCTCCACCTGGACCGGCGCGGTCGAGGGGCAGGAGTTCCACCTGGTCCTGCTCGACAACGGCCGCACCCGGGTCCTCGCCGACGAGGTCGGACGCCAGGCGCTGCGGTGCATCCGCTGCTCGGCGTGCCTGAACGTGTGCCCGGTCTACGAGCGCGCGGGCGGTCACGCCTACGGCTCGGTCTATCCCGGTCCGATCGGCGCGATCCTCACCCCGCAGCTACGCGGCATGGGCTCGGCGCTGGACGCCTCGCTGCCCTACGCCTCCACGCTCTGCGGCGCCTGCTTCGACGCCTGCCCGGTGGCGATCGACATCCCCGAGGTCCTGGTCCACCTGCGCGGCAAGGCCCGCCACCCGCGTGCCGAACGGCTGGGCATGCGCGCGGCCGGATGGGTGTTCGACCGCCCGGCACGGCTGGCCGGCGCCCAGCGGCTCGGCGCACGCTTGCGCAGGTTCGTCCCCGGACGCCTGCCCGGCCCGCTGGCCGGCTGGACCGACACCCGTGACATCCCCGACATTCCCGCCGAGTCGTTCCGCGACTGGTGGGACCGTACCGACGGAGGCGCCCGATGAGCGGCGGAGCAGCCGGACCAGACCCGACGGCGCGGGCGCACGCGGCGGGCCCGGACCCGCGCGGCCGGACGGGACCCGGGACGGGCGCGGCCGCGGGCGGCCCCGGCACGGGGAGCAGGGAGCTGATCCTGTCGCGGATCCGCGCGGCGGTGGCCGGGGCGCCGGAGCCCGGGATCACCCGCGCCTACCGCACGTCGCCGGACCAGGCCGGGGCGGTGGAGCTGTTCGCCGAGCGGGTGGCCGACTACCGGGCCGTCGTGCACGTGGTGGACGCGGACGAGGTTGCCGGGGCGATCACGGCGGCGCTGGGACGCCGGGTGGCCGGCCGGGTGGTCGTCCCCGACGGGCTGCCGGAGGAGTGGGCGCAGGCCGTGCGGTCGGCCGTCGAGGCGGGAGCCGTACCCTCCGGGCGAGGCACGTCCGGGGCCGGAGCGGCCGCGATCATGCGGGACGCGCCCGCCCTGAGCGCGGCGGAGCTGGACGCGGCCGACGGCGTGGTCACCTCCTGCGCGGTGGGGATCGCGGAGACCGGCACGATCGTGCTGGACGCCGGTCCCGGGCAGGGGCGGCGGGCGCTGACCCTGGTGCCGGACTACCACCTGTGCGTGGTCCGGGCCGACCAGATCGTCGCGGGCGTGCCCGAGGCCGTCGGCCGGCTCGACCCGTTACGGCCGCTGACCTGGATCAGCGGTCCTTCCGCGACCAGTGACATCGAGCTGAACCGGGTCGAGGGCGTGCACGGCCCCCGGACGCTGGAGGTCGTGATCGCCCGCTGACCGTCACCGTTCCCCCGCACCGTTCCTCTGCTCCTCCGCACCGTTCCTCCGCGTCCGGACCGGCCCCTCACCCGTTCCCCGGCTTCCTCGGCTCCCTCGGCGGGCGGGCACCCGGTTGCGCGGGCGCGCCCGGCTGCGGTGAGCTGGGATACGTGCCCGGCGACGGGCCGTGGGACACCCGCTCCGCGTGGCAGGGAGGGCATGTGACCGCCTTAGCACCCGACACGTCCGTCCGGACCGGACGGCTCACGCTCCGCCCCTTCGCCCCGGCCGACGCCGGCCGGATCCGCGCCGTGATCGGGGCGCGTCACGCCTTCCTGCCGCCGGGCGCGCCCGGTCACCCGTCCGGCATCGCCCAGTGGCTCGCCCACGGCGTGCACGAGCTGCGCCGCTCCGGCCAGGGCGTACACCTGGCGATGGACGCCGACGGGCTCATCGTCGGCGCGATCAGCCTGTTCAAGACCCTGTGGGGCGCCGGGACCACCGAGATCGGCTACGGCGTGCACCCGCTGCACCGGGGGCGCGGCTACGCCCCCGAGGCCGTGCGCGGCCTGACCCGATGGGCGTTCGAGACGACCGCCCTGCGCCGGATCGAGCTCCGCGCCCACCTGGACAACACCGCCTCCCTCCGGGTCGCGGAGAAGGCCGGGTTCGTCAGGGAGGGTGTATTGCGCGCCGCGGAGATGGAGGACGACGGCCCGCACGACGTCGTGGTGTTCGGCCTGCTCAGAAGCGACCTGGCCTGATCGGGCGCGCGCCGTGCCGGTGCCGTCCGCGGCGCCGCCGGCGGGGAGCGTCCGGCCGTGTCCCGGTCGTCTTTACATATCCGTTACCTGTCCATGCCACGACGTTATCGGATATCCTCGCGAGTCGCCGTTGCGTATTCCCAGGTCAAGGTCATTGGAGTCCCGTTTCTATGAAGCCGCCGCTGCTGCTCATCGGGCAGGGCTCACACGACGACAACGGATCTGCTGAATTCGGCAGGTTCGTCCACCGGCTCCGCTGCCGCCTGGACCAGACGGCGGCCGCCGTGTCCGGCGGATACGTCTCCAAGGCGAGGCCGCGCCTCAGCGACTCGATCGCCTCGCTGATCGCGCACGGGCACCACCGCATGGTGGCGCTGCCGCTGACCCTCACCGGAGACGCCCGGATCGACGCCGACATCCCGGCGGCGATGGCCCGCGAGCACGCGCGGCACCCCATGCTCACCTGCGACTACGGCCGTCCCCTGGGCTCCGACCCCCGCATCCTGGCACTGCTCGCCGAGCGCCTGGCCGACGCCGCGGCCGAGGTCGCCAGCCTCCGCCTGGTCCCGGCGGCCGCGGGACCGCTGGACGACGAGCCCGAGCGCATCGAGATCGGCGAGACCGCGGTGGTCCTGGTCGGCGACGGCTCCACCAGCCCCGCCTCCAACGCAGACGTGCACCGGGTCTCCCGCCTGTTCTGGGAGACCCACGCCCACGAATACATGACGGTGGAGACCGCCTTCGTCTCCCTCACCCCGCCCGGCGTCCCCGGCGGCATCGAACGCTGCCGCCGCCTCGGCGCCAAGCGTGTGATCGTCGTGCCCTACCTGCTGTTCGCCGGCGGCGTGCTGGACCGCGTCTGGGCCCAGGCCATGGCCTACGCCGCGGGCCACCCGGAGCTGGACGTCCGCTGCGCCGACGTCATCGGCGACTGCGAGGGCCTGGCCGACGTGGTCATCGAGCGCTACGAGGAGGCGCTCAGCGGCATCGCCTGGTGACCCTCCCGGGAGGCCCCGTTTCCAGGGGACACTAGACGGTATGACCATCCTTGAGCAGACCGTCGCCGCGATCCGGCCCGCCGACCCGGCGGCTCTCGCCGGGGCCCGGGCCCACCAGGACAGCCTGACCAAGCCCCGGGGCGCCCTGGGCGTGCTGGAGGAGGTGGCCGTACGGCTGGCGGGGGCCGCCGGTGTCAGCCCGCCGCCGCTCCCGGTCCCGGCGGCTCTGGCGATCTTCGCGGCCGACCACGGCGTCCACGCCCAGGGCGTGACCCCGTGGCCGCAGGAGGTCACCGTGCAGATGGTCGGCAACTTCCTCGCCGGCGGCGCGGTGGCCAACGCCTTCGCGGCCCAGATCGGCGCCTCGGTGACCGTGGTGGACGTCGGCGTGGCCGCCGACCTGCCCCCCGCGCCGGGCCTGACGGTCAGCAAGGTCGCCTACGGCACCGCCGACCTGTCCCTCGGGCCGGCGATGACCGCCGGGCAGGTGGTCGCGGCGCTGGAGGCCGGGATCGCGGTGGCCCGCGACCTCGTGGAGCAGGGCGCCCGCTGCCTGGTCACCGGGGACATGGGCATCGCCAACACCACCGCCTCGGCCGCGCTGATCTGCGCGTTCACCGGCCGGGACGCGGCCGCTGTGACCGGCAGGGGCACCGGGGTCGACGACGAGACCCTGGCCCGCAAGGTCGAGGTGGTCCGGCGGGCCCTGCGGGCGAACGGCCTGCCGGGAGGGTCGGGCGGCGCGTCCGGGGAGGGGCTGCCGGGAGGATCGGATGGCGCGTCTGCGGCGGGCCTTCCGGAGGGCCTTCCGGGAGGGCCGGGCGGCGCGTCCGCGGAGGGCCGGGCGGTGCCGGCGCTGGAGATCCTGGCCGCGGTGGGCGGCCTGGAGCACGCCGCGATCGCCGGGTTCATCCTGGGCGGGGCGGCTCTCAGGGTGCCGGTCATCCTCGACGGCGTCATCGCGGGATCGGCGGCGCTGGCGGCGGCGGCGCTGGCCCCCGCCGTGGTGGACCACTGCGTGGCCGGACACCGTTCGGCCGAACCCGGCCACGCCGCCGCGCTCGCTCATCTCGGCCTGCGCCCCCTGGTCGAGCTGGAACTCCGGCTCGGGGAGGGCACCGGCGGCCTGCTCGCCCACCCCATCGTCTGCGCCGCCGTCAGGGTGATGCACGAGGTGGCGACCTTCGATTCGGCCGGGGTCACCGACAAGGAGGCGTGACCTGCGCACGGTCCGGACACCACCGGTGAATCGCGGTCAGCCCTTTCTTTACCCTGTTAACACGGGGGCAGCAAACAGCAGACCATTAGCCGGTAGGTTTACCTCTTAAGACGCCATGCTTCACCATTCATCGCGAACGGGAGATCTGTCACCATGTCGCCCTACCTGCTCGGTTTGCAACTTTCCGGGCGGCGGGTGCTCGTCGTGGGCGGAGGACGCGTCGCCCAGCGGCGGGTCCCGGCGCTGCTGGACGCCGGTGCCCTGGTCACCATCGTCTCGACGAGCGTCACCCACGCCCTCGACGATCTCATCGCGACCGGCCGCGTGACCTGGGAGGCCAGGCCGTACCAGGTCGGTGACGTGGACGGCGCCTGGCTGGTCCAGGCCTGCACCGACGACCGCGCGGTCAACACCGCGGTGGCGGCCGAGGCCGAGGCCAAGCGGGTCTGGTGCGTGCGCGCCGACGACAAGGACGCGTCGGCGGCCTGGACCCCCGCCAGCGGCCGGGTGGACGAGATCAGCGTGGCGATCACCGCCGGCGGCGACCCCCGCCGCGCCGCCGGGATCAGGGACGCCGTCGTGGGAGCACTCCGCGACGGCACGGTCGACGCCCGGCGCAACCGCACCAAGCCGGTCGGCGTCGCCCTGGTCGGCGGCGGTCCCGGCGACCCCGGCCTGATCACGGTCCGGGGGCGGCAGCTGCTCGCCCAGGCCGACGTGGTCATCGCCGACCGCCTCGCCCCGCAGGCCCTGCTCGACGAGCTCTCCCCGGACGTCGAGCTGATCGACGCCGCGAAGATCCCCTACGGCCGCTACATGGCCCAGGAGAAGATCAACGAGCTGCTGATCGAGCACGCGAAGCAGGGCAAGTTCGTGGTCCGGCTCAAGGGGGGCGACCCGTTCGTCTTCGGCCGGGGCGGCGAGGAGATGCTCGCCTGCGCCCGCGAGGGCATCCCGGTCCTCGTCGTCCCCGGGATCACCAGCCCGGTCGCGGTGCCCGCCGCGGCCAACGTGCCGGTGACGCACCGTGGCGTGAGCCAGGAGTTCCATGTGATCTCCGTGCACGTCCCGCCCGGCGATGCCAGATCCACCGTCGACTGGCCGAATCTGGCACGGTCCGGCGGAACCCTGGTGCTCATGATGGCCGTCGAACGGATCGGAACAATCGCCGAAACGCTTATCCGAGACGGACGTTCGCCAGAAACTCCCGTAATGGTGGTACAGGACGGTACTCTTCCCACCCAACGCGCTCTTTACGCCACGCTCTCCACCGTGGCCGAGCGCGTGACCGCGGCTGGGATTCGGCCACCTGCGATCGTGATCGTCGGCGATGTCGTGAAGGTCGGCCAGGAGGTCGAGATGGTTCGAGCGGAGCGGGTACCGTGAAGTCGGCTGCCAACAAGCCCACTCATCCGAGCGAGCGCGACCACCGCCTCGCCGGCGCCCCTCAGGAGCCGTCCGACGACATCTCGTCGGACGACGCCGAGTCCCCCGGCGAGCAGACGGTCATCTTCAGCGCCATCCCGCCCGACGATGACGCGGCGCCCCTCCACGCCTTCACCCCCCGCCCGCAGGCCACCCACGAGACCGGCCGCCCCGCCGCCCCGCCTCCGGCCCCGGAGGACCCCCTTGCTGCCTTCCGGGCGGCCGCGGCCGCCGCCGAGGCCACCATCGCCTCCCTGACCGGCGGGACGCCCGCTGCCCCCCGG
>NZ_JBSFPS010000067.1:0-38453 GCF_053588315.1 Streptosporangium sp. NPDC003464
GGCCACCATCGCCTCCCTGACCGGCGGGACGCCCGCTGCCCCCCGGCCCGGTGACACGCCCGCTCCGTCTCCGGGCGGCGCGGCCGGTCCCCGCGAGCGGGACGGCGCCTCCGCTCCCGCGCCGAGCGGTCGTGCGGCCGGTTCCGCGCGGGATGGCGCCTCTGCTCCTGCTGCTCCCGCGCCGAGCGGTCATGCGGCCGGTCCTCGCGAGCGGGGTGTCGCGTCCGCGGCGCCTTCTCCAGCCGGTGGTGCGGTCACTCCTCGTGAGCGGGCTGGTCTCCCGTCCTCGCCTCCGGCCGGCGGAGCCGGTTCCGTGTGGGGCGGCGACGTTTCCGCTCCCGCGCCGAGCGGTCGTGCGGCCGGTTCCGGTGAGTCGGGTGGTGCCTCCGCGCCGTCTCCAGGCGGCGCCGTCGTCCCTGGGGCGGGTGGGGCCGCCGCTCCGTCTCCGGACGACGCCTTCGCCGCCTTCCGGGCGGCCGCGGCCGCCGCCGAGGCCACCATCGCCTCCCTGACCGGCGGGACACCCGCTCCCCCAGAGGGGAGCAACACCGCAGACCCGCCCCAGGGTGCCGCAGGCTCGCCTCGGGGCGCCGCCGCGGCCGCCTCCCGTACGGCGGGCGAGCCCGGTGCCACGCCGCCGGCCGAGGTGTTCACCCCTTTTGGCGCGGACGCCGAAGGCCCTTCTCCCCAGGTGGGGAGTGACGGACGGGCATCCGGCGTCGACACGGGGCTCCCTGCCGTGAGTCCCGCCGCTCCGTCCCTGGACGGTGACCCCGCCGGCTTCCGCGCCGGCCGTGACGCTCCTCCGCTCCGCGCGGAGCGGATGGGCGGAGCGGACGGAGAGACCGGGGCAGGTCTTCCCGGAGCCGGAGCCGGAGCGGGAGTCCCGGCCGGCACCGATGCCAGAACGGGAGACCAGGCCACCGACACCGGATCAGTCCCAGGCGCGTCCCCGGACGACGCAGGTCCCTCCGCCCCGGGCGCTTCCCTGGACGACATGGCCTTCCTCGCCCCGGGCTCGGGTCTCGACGACGCAGGTTCCTCGGTCCGGGACGCGTCCCTGGACGGCGCAGGCTTCTCCATCCCGGGCGTGTCCCTGGGGGGCGCAGGTTCCTCGGTCCCGGATGCGTCCGTGGACGGTGCGGGCTCCCTTGCTCCGGACGCGTCCCTGGACGGCGCAGGTTCCTCCGCCCCGGGCGCTTTCCTGGACGACGCGGCCTTCCTCGCCCCGGGCTCGGGTCTCGATGACGCAGGTTCCTCGGTCCCGGATGTGTCCGTGGACGGTGCGGTCTCCCTCGCCTCGGACGCGTCCCCGGACGGCGCAGGCTCCTCCGCCCCGGACGCGTCCCCGGACGGTGCGGGCTCCCTCGATCCGCAGGGCTCGGAGGAGTCCTCCGGTCCGGACGGGCCCGGCGGCTCCGTCGACGATGACCCGGACGGCACCTACGCGGCCGAGGAGGCGTGGGACGACCGGGTGCGGGAGGTGCTGCTGCCCGATGCCGTCTCGGCGGCCCTGACCAACGCGCTCAACGTCCTGCGGACCAGCGTCACCGACCTCCGCTTCGGCCTGGACCTTCCCGGAGCCGAGGAGGCCAGGCGGACCCAGAGCGAGATCCTGGCCCAGCTCGACGACTACGTGATCCCTCGGGTTCACATGAGCACCGCGCCGGCGCTCGTCGTGGTCGCCGGATCCACCGGCGCGGGTAAGTCCACGCTCATCAACACCCTGGCCAACGCCAAGGTCAGCGCCACCGGCGTGCGCCGCCCGACCACCGGCACGCCGGTCCTCGTCTGCCACCCCGACGACCACGAGTGGTTCGCCGGGGGAAACCTGCTCGGCAGCCTGCGGCGGCGGGACGCGCCCGACCCCCAGGCGGATCCCGGCAGCCTCGTGCTCGCCTCCGCCGAGCGCCTCCCCCCGGGCGTGGCCCTGCTCGACACCCCCGACATCGACTCGGTCGTCGAGGAGCACCACGAGATCGCCCACCGGATGCTCGACACGGCCGATCTGTGGATCTTCGTCACCACCGCCGCCCGCTACGCCGACGCCCCCGCCTGGCGGCTCCTCCGCCTGGCCAAGGAGCGCGGCGCCAGGCTGGCCATCGTGCTGTCCCGGGTGCCCCCCAGGTCTCGGGAGGTGGTCACCAAGCACTTCTTCAGGATGCTCGCCGAGTACGGCCTCGGCGAGGTCGACCGCTTCGTCGTCGACGAGAGCAAGGTCACCGGTGGCATGCTCCCCGACCACGAGGTCACCGAGCTCCGGCTCTGGCTGACCGAGCTGTCGGTCGACGACCGCCGCCGGGCGCAGGCCGTACAGGCGACCCTGTCCGGGGTGCTGGACAGTTTCCGCACCCGGATCCCGGCCCTGGCCAGGCAGCTGGAGGCCCAGGTGGTCTTCCGGAGCGAGCTGCGCGCGGACGTGGACGCCGCCTACGCCGGCGCGCTGGCCGAGATCGAGGGGGCGACCAGGGACGGCTCGCTGTTGCGTGGAGAGGTACTCGCCCGCTGGCAGGATTTCGCCGGCTCGGGCGATCTCATGAGGACCCTGCACCTGCGCAAGCCGGGCCGGTTCGCCGGGAAGGCGAGTCACCAGGCCCCCGAGCGGCTCAGCGCGCTGAAGTCCGCGCTCCGCGCCGCGGTGGAGTCCGTCGTCATCTCGGCGGCGCAGCGCGCCGCGGAGGAGGCCGTCTCCCGGTGGCTGCACCGTCCCGGCGCCGGGGAGAGCCTGGCCGCCGTCCCGGGTCTCGGCCGTGCCTCCGACGAGCTCCTGCGCCGGACCGGCCGGACCGTCGCGGCCTGGCAGGAGCACATCATCGAGCTGATCCGCACCGAGGGCGTCACCAAGCGGGCGGTCGCCAGGCTGGTCTCCTTCGACGTCGAGTCCCTGTCGCTGATCTTCGCGGTGGGGCTGCTCGGCGACGGCGCCGCCGAGGGCGAGAACGCCGTCACCGGCGCGCTGCCGCAACGGCTGGTCCACGCGCTCCTCGGCGCGGAGTCGCTGCGCAACATCGGCGCCAAGGCCCGCAGCGATCTGCGCGCCCGGATCGGCATGCTGTTCGACGACGAGATGTCGCGCTACGTCCAGGCCCTCGACGGGGCGGGCATCCCCGACGGCTCCGCCGCCACCCGCCTTCACCAGGCGACCTACAGTCTTGAGGTCGCCCGATGAGGAGCCGGCCAGGAGCGGGGGGCGGCCCGCGGCGGGGAGCGGGCCCGGCGTGGTGAGCGGAGTGTTCCCGGAGCGTGCCTCCGGCACGACGGCCCGTGAGATACGAGCGATCCGCGCAGCGGACGAGGAACGGTAAGCGAGCATGACCACTGTTGGCACCACCCAGACTCGCCAGGGGATCGGCAGCCGGCTCGCCGCGCTGGCCCGGATCGTGGAGCTGGGGCCGGGCAGAGTCGACCCCAAGCTCCTGGCCGAGTCGGGGCAGTTGCTGCTGCGCGCCGGTGACAGGCTCAAGCTCTCCTCCGACCACACCGTGGTCGCGCTCGCCGGGGGCACCGGCAGCGGCAAGTCCACCCTGTTCAACTCGGTCTCCGGGCTGGAGCTGTCGCCCACCGGCGTCCGCCGCCCGACCACGGCGCGCACCCACGCCTGCGTCTGGGGCCTGGACGGCGCCGGCCCGCTGCTCGACTGGCTGCAGATCCAGTGGCGGCACCGCTTCGCCCGGGCCAGCGCCCTGGACAAGGGCGAAGGCCGCCTCCATGGGCTGATCCTGCTGGACCTGCCCGACCACGACTCCATCCGGGCGCTCACCGACACCGAGGCCGACCGGCTGATCCAGGTCGCCGACCTCGTCGTGTGGGTGCTCGACCCGCAGAAGTACGCCGACGCCTCCACACACCGCCGCTACGTGACCGAGCTGGCCGGGCACGACGCGGTGACGATCTTCGTGCTCAACCAGGCCGACCGGCTGGAGCCGGAGGAGCTGGCCGAGTGCGTCGCGGACCTGGAGGACCTGCTCCGCCGCGAGGGCGTCGAGAATCCCGTCATCGTCACCACCTCGGCGATCACCGGCAGGGGGGTGGACGGCCTCAAGGCGGTCCTCGCCGAGACCGTGACCAGACGCCGGGCCGCGGTCCAGCGGCTGGAGGCCGACCTCGACCGGCTCACGCTCCGCCTGGCGAAGATCATGCCGGACGGTGAGGTCCCGGCCGCCTCCGCCTCCATCGACGACGCCCGCCGGATCGGCCTGACCGACGCGCTCTGCGACGCCGTCGGCGTGCCGGCGGTCGGCGAGGCGATGGAGAACGTCTACGGCGTGCGGTCCATGGAGTGGGTCGGCTGGCCGTACACCCGTTGGGCCGCCAAGCTCCGGCCCGACCCGCTGAACAGCCTGCGACTGGGCGACCTCAGGGACGAGATCCGGGGTCTCACCGGCGGCTCGGTCAGCGCGCAGCCGGCCGAGGTGGACAACGCGGTGCAGGCTCTCGTCGACGGGCTGACCTCCGGCATGCACGAGGCCTGGCGCAACGGGATCAGGGACGCCGCCCGCTCCCGCTCGCTCCAGCTGCCGCAGGTGCTGTCGGAGGAGCTGTCGGAGGTCGCCCCGCGCCTGGACCGGGTCCCCTCCTGGTGGCGGCTGCTCCTCATCTGGCAGTACCTGCTGGTCCTGCTGTTCGTCGCGGGTCTCGCCTGGTGCGGTACGGCTCTCGCCTACGGTGTGTTCGGCGTCGGGACGCTGCCGGCGGGCCTGGCGGTGTTCGGTGAGGCGGCCTCGCTGCCGTGGGTCGGGCTGATGGCGCTCTCGGTCCTCGGGCTCGGCCTGCTCACCGCGGTGGCCAGCCGCAACTTCGTCGCGCTCGGCGCGGGCGGCGAGCGCGACCGGCTGGAGCGGGAGATGCGCCGCAGGGTCGGCGGGGTCGCCGGAAGCATGGTGATCGAGCCGGTGGAACGCGAGCTGGCCCGATACAACGAGTTCTACTCCGCCATGCGGGGCGTGCAGGGCTGAGCCCGTGCCGTCCACAGCTCCCGTCCCCGCGCCGGCGGTAATCCACAGAGCGTGATTCGGCGGCCCGTGCCGGGGGCGGCTCGGGCCATCGTGTCTCCCAGGCCACGGGTAGTCCGCCCGCTCTCAAGGGAGACACGATGAACGACATCTACGTCACGCTGACCGGCAATGTCGCGGCTCCGCCGCGCCAGCACACCTTCCCCGACGGCTCACGGGTCACCTCGCTCAAGGTCGCCTCGACGAGCCGTTACTTCGACAGGGAGAAGCAGCAGTGGTGCAACGGTGAGACGACCTACTTCGGTGTCCGCTGCTTCCGCGGGCTCGCCGACAACGTCGCCCAGTCGGTCCACGTGGGCCAGCCGATCGTGGTCCAGGGGCGGCTGCGGATCCGCGAGTTCACCCATGAGGGCCAGCGGCGCTTCATGCCCGAGGTGGAGGCCGGCTCGCTCGGGCACGACCTGCGCTGGGGCCTGGGGAGCTTCAGCAAGCCGCAGCGGCAGGGGGTGGCTCCCTCGCTGGGCCGCGAGGAGCGGATCGAGCTCGACCATGAGACCTACGACTGGGCCATGGGCGGCGCCGTCCCCGCGGCGGCCGGGGCCGCCGGCGCGCTGAGCCTGGTGAAGGACGGGCCGGACGAGGGGGAGAGGGCCGGGGCGGGGAGGGGCCCGGCGTGGGCGGGCGCCGCCGGGACCGGGCCGAACACGGAAGATCACGGCGTGTCCGAGGGGGAGACGGGGGCCGAACAGGAGAAGATGATCGCCAGGGAGGCGGACATGACCGATGGAGATTCCACGGACGAGACGCCGTGGCCCACGGAGGCGCGCATGGCGGCCTGAGACATGGTGGCCTGAGGCATGACGGCCTGGACGGACCACTGCCGGCGAGGGGCGCGTACGGCGCCCGAGACGGGCCGCCGCCGACAGGGGCGCTGCCGGCAGGCGGGGCAGAGGTTTTCCGGCAGCCGGAAGGCAGGGGCCTCCCGACGGCGGTTCGCGCATCTCCGGCGAGGGGCGAAGTGAGGTGTGTCCCGGAAGGGGACCGGAGCGAAAGAGGAGGGGGCATCGGCCGAGCGCGGTCGGTGCCCCGCCGGACGAGCGCGGAGACGCCGAGGAAACGGCCGATGGTCTTGCCCGTGTCAGATGCCCGAAGCACCTGTTAGGTCCAGGTCACGCCCCGCAGCATGGCTGCTCCTTTCCCACACGGTCCGCTCGCGGAGTGAGCGATTCCCAGTCGTGGGCCACCTGATGGGAGACCCACTCTGCCAAAGGTAGCGGTTGCTGTCGCGCGGCGCACACTCCGCAACTATCGTGTTACACATCGTTAGTCGGAGAAGGGGGCGACATGGCGGCACCCATTCACACCTCGGTCAAACGGCGCGGCGGCGTGGCGGCCTTGGCCAATCGGTGGCCCCTGCTTGGGCAGCGCCGTGCGCTGGTCGTCTACCTTTGCGGGATCGTGGCGCTGGATCTGGTGGCGATCGGGTTCTCCGCCCTGTCGACCGATTTCCGCCGGCAGGACCTGCTCACCTTCGCCGCGCTGATGGCCTGCGGAGCCGTCTGCATCGAGGCGACCCGCCGACTGGGCATGCCCGCCGGGGTCTCCCGTGACCTGCTGTCCGCCTGGTGGCTGCCCGCCGCACTGCTCCTGCCCCCCGTCTACGCGCTTCTGGCCCCCATCCCGCTACAGATCCTCCTGCAGAAACGGGTGCGCGAGACGGTCGTCTACCGGAGGGTCTTTAGCTCGGCCGCGATCGGCCTTGCCGGGTGCGCGGCCTCGGTGCTGTTCCACACCGTCGTCGGCGACCTGACCGCCCTCACCGCGGGGGCCGGGGGGCCGATCCTCGTCGCCGTGGGCTGCGCCGTCCTGTTCACCGTGCTCAACACGGCGCTGATCGCCGTCGCCGCGCACACCGCCGCCCCCGACAGCCGCTGGCGGGAGGTCCTGTGGAACCGGGAGAGCCTGCTGCTCGACGTGGTCGAGCTCTGCCTCGGGGTCCTCGTCGCCATCACCTGCGGCCTGAACCTGGCGCTGCTGCTGCTGGCGCTGCCGCCGGTGGTCCTGCTCCAGCGCAGCCTGCTCCACGCCCAGCTGCAGGCCGCGGCCCGCACCGACTCCAAGACCGGCCTGCTCAACGCCGCGGCCTGGCAGCGCGAGGCCGACACCGAGATCGTCAGGGCGCGCCGCACCGGCGAGACGCTCGCCCTGCTGATCGTCGACATCGACCACTTCAAGCGGGTCAACGACACCTACGGCCACCTGATCGGCGACCAGGTCCTGGTCGGGGTGGCCGCCACCATCCGCAGCCAGCTCCGTGACTACGACGTGGTGGGCAGGTTCGGCGGCGAGGAGTTCGTCGTCCTGCTGCCCCGGGCGGACGTGACCGAGGCCCGCCGGGTCGCCGAGCGGCTGCGGTCGCGCATCGGGCGGATGGCGGTCCCGGCCGACGACAACATGGTCACCGTGACCATCTCGGCCGGCGTCGCGGTCATGACCATGCACGGCGACGACCTGATCGAGCTGCTCGCCGCTGCTGACCTGGCCCTTTACCGTGCCAAGGAGCTCGGCCGCGACCGGATCTGCCTACCCGTCACCACCGTGCCCCCGGCCCGCAGGCCGGGTCCCGAGGCCGCCCCTAGCTAAGGCTGACAGGCCCTAAGCTAGAAGGCATGCCGGAGTACATCTACACACTGCAGCGCGTGCGCAAGGCGCACGGCGACAAGGTCGTCCTCGACGACGTGACGCTGTCGTTCCTGCCGGGCGCGAAGATCGGCGTCCTGGGTCCCAACGGCACCGGAAAGTCGACGCTGCTGAAGATGATGGCGGGTCTGGAGCAGCCGTCCAACGGCGACGCCCGGCTCATGCCCGGCTTCACCGTCGGCATGCTTCAGCAGGAGCCCCCGCTCAACGAATCCAAGACCGTGCTCGGCAACGTCGAAGAGGGCGTCGCCGAGACCAAGGCCATGCTCGATCGGTTCAACGAGATCGCCGAGCTGATGGCCACCGACTACAGCGACGAGCTGCTCGACGAGATGGGCAAGCTGCAGGACGCGCTGGACCACCGCAACGGCTGGGATCTCGACAGCCAGCTCGAGCAGGCGATGGACGCCCTCCGCTGCCCGCCGCCGGACGCCGAGGTCACCCAGCTCTCCGGTGGTGAGCGGCGCCGGGTCGCCCTCTGCAAGCTCCTGCTCGAGCAGCCCGATCTCCTCCTGCTCGACGAGCCCACCAACCACCTGGACGCCGAGAGCGTCCAGTGGCTTGAGGCGCACCTGGAGAAATACCCCGGCACCGTCCTGGCCGTCACCCACGACCGTTACTTCCTGGACAACGTGGCCGGCTGGATCCTGGAGCTCGACCGCGGCCGCTGCCACGCCTACGAGGGCAACTACTCCACCTACCTGGAGGCCAAGGCGGCGCGGCTCAAGCTGGAGGGCCAGAAGGACGCCAAGCGCAAGAAGCGCCTGGAGGAGGAGCTGGAGTGGGTCCGCTCCAACGCCCGGGCCCGCCAGACCAAGAGCCGGGCGCGTCTGCAGCGCTACGAGGAGATGGCCGCAGAGGCCGACAAGCACCGCAAGCTGGACTTCGAGGAGATCCAGATCCCGCCGGGCCCGCGCCTGGGCACCACGGTCATCCGGGCCGAGAAGCTCACCAAGGGCTTCGAGGACCGCGTCCTGATGGACAGCCTCTCGTTCGACCTGCCGCGTAACGGCATCGTCGGCATCATCGGCCCCAACGGCGTCGGCAAGACCACGCTGTTCCGGATGATCACCGGTAGCGAGACCCCGGACGACGGCGGCATCGTCGTCGGCGACACCGTGAAGATCTCCTACGCCGACCAGAGCCGCGGTGGCATCGACCCGACGAAGAACGTCTGGGAGGTCGTCTCCGACGGGCTCGACCACATCAAGGTCGGGCAGGTCGAGATGCCGTCGCGCGCCTACATCGCGGCGTTCGGTTTCAAGGGCCCGGACCAGCAGAAGAAGGCGGGCGTCCTGTCCGGCGGCGAGCGCAACCGGCTCAACCTGGCACTGACCCTCAAGCAGGGCGGCAACGTGCTGCTGCTCGACGAGCCGACCAACGACCTCGACACCGAGACGCTCTCCAGCCTGGAGAACGCGCTGCTGGACTTCCCGGGCTGCGCGGTCATCACCTCGCACGACCGGTGGTTCCTCGACCGCATCGCCACCCACATCCTCGCGTGGGAGGAGGGCTCGAACTGGTTCTGGTTCGAGGGCAACTTCGCCGACTACGAGAAGAACAAGATCGAGCGGCTGGGAGCCGACGCGGCCCGTCCGCACCGCGTCACCTACCGTAAGCTCACCCGCGACTGACGCGGGGCCTCAAGCGGCCTCCGGCGCCCCGCCGTACAGCGGGGGCCGGAGGCCCGCTACCGTTTCCGATGTGTCTGGACAGAGCGTGACCGGCGACGTGAGCCGTACCCACCGGCATGTGTTCCCCAGAGCGGTCAGGTTCGCCGACATCGACTCGCTGGGCCATGTCAACAACGTCCGGTTCTTCGACTATCTCGAAGATGCCCGCCTGGAGATGTTCCACATCGACCTCCACCGGGAGGGGGCGGCGCCCTTCCGGGGGCTCGTGGTGGCCCGGCACGAGATCGACTACAGACGTCCGCTGACCTTCCGCGCCGACCCGGTCCGGGTGGAGACGTGGGTGACGGAGATCCGGCCGGTGCGCTTCACCCTCGACTACGAGATCCGCGACGGCGAAGAGGTCTTCGTGCGGGCCCGCTCCGTGATGGTCGCCTACGACGTGCAGAAGGCCGCTCCCCGGCGGTTGAACCCCTATGAGCTGAGCTACCTGCGCAGGTTCGCCGCCGAGTAACGGGCCGGGGAGCCCCTGCTCCGGCGGCCGTGGTCAGCCGGCGGTCCGAGGGCTGACATCCAGTACGGCCTTGCCGGGGATCTTCCGGTCGAGCAGGGCCTGGGCGGCGTCGGCGACGCCTTCCCAGGGGCCGCGCCAGCCGACCTCGGGCAGGAGCCTGCCGTCGGCGACGAATCGCAGCAGCGTGGACAGGTCGGCGCCGAACGGGGTGGTGTCGCCGAAGCTGTTCATCGACCTGGACGGGCCGAGGGAGAAGAACGAGTACGGCGCGAAGACGGCCGGTTCGCCGGAGGCCCAGCCGATGTTCTGGACGCTCCCGCCGGGAGCGAGCAGCTCCCACGCGGCGGTGAGCTGGGGCCCGCCGACGTTGTCCAGGATCACGTCCACCGGCCGGTCCACGCCCTCCAGGCCGATGACCACCTCGTGGGCGCCCAGCTCGGCCAGGCCCTCCGCGCGCGCCGCCGAGCCGGCCGACGCGATGACATGCGCCCCGCCCAGCGCCGCGAGCTGGACGGCGAGCCGGCCGACGCCGCCGGAGGCGCCGGTGATCAGGACGCGCCTGCCCAGGATCGGGGCGGCCCGCAGCGTGCGCAGCGCGGTGACGCCGGCCATCGGCAGGGCCGCGGCGTCGGCCAGGTCGACTCCGTCCGGGACCTCGGCGACGGAGTCGGCGTCGACGGCCATGCGCTGCGCCCAGGCGCCCGGTCCGAAGGCCGCGACGCGGGTCCCGACGGCCGGGCCGCTGCCGTCCGCGGCGGCCTGCGCCACGACGCCGGAGGCGTCGTAGCCGGACACGGTCCCCGGCTCCTGCTGCCGGGCGAAGGCGATCTCTCCGTGGTTGAGAGAGATGTGACGCACGTCGATCACTGCCTGGTGCGGGCGCGGTGTGGGCTCGGCGGCATCGTCCACCCGTAGGGCTGCGGGGGCGGTCGGGTCGACGACGAGCGCACGGATGCTCATTGGTCCTCCTCGTGAGGCGACGGATCTCTGTCCTGACGCCGTTACCGGACCAACGGTCCGCTAAGGAGCGGTTGTATCATATCGGACTGACGGTCCGCTAACTGGAGGACAACGGATGGCCGAAGAGCGTCACGAGCGCGCCAACGCGGCGCGGAACCGGCGAGCGGTCCTTCAGGCAGCGGAGCGGCTGCTGGAGGAGGGCGGGGACGAGCACGTCTCCCTCGACCGGGTCGCGGCTCTCGCCGGTGTCGGCAAGGGCACTGTTTTCCGCCGCTTCGGCAGCCGCGCCGGCCTCATGCAGGCGCTCCTCGAAGAGCGGTCGCTCGCCTTACGGGAGGCCGTCAGCCAGGGGCCTCCGCCGCTGGGCCCGGGGGCGCCCGCGAGAGAGCGCCTGCTGGCCTTCCTCGACGGGCTGGGGGGCATCGCCGAGCAGAACGCCGCCCTCCTGACCGCCCACGAGCAGGCGTGCGCGGAGGACAAGCACGCCGACCCGAGCTACCGGTTCTGGCACCGCCACATCCGCGACCTGCTGGCCGAGGAGCGTCCCGACCTCGACACGGAGTTCCTCGCCCACGCGCTGCTCTCGGTGTTCGACGGCAATCTGATCAGGCATCTGACACGCGACGACCCACGGCGCTTCACCGCGTCCGTGCAGGAGATGGTCATCGCCCTGCTGACCTCGCCGCCCCGCCGCTGACCGCCGGACGCCCGGAGCACTCCTCCACCGTTGACCGCCAGGCCCCCGGGCGCTCCTCCGCCACCGACCGCCGGGCCCCGGGGCACTCTTCCGCCGCCGGGCCGTACGGCGAGACCCGCGCCGGATCTGCCGTCGGCGGCTCGGGGCGGGTGCGCCGACGGCGGTCCGGGACGTGTGCGCCGGGGACGGCTCTCTCAGGAGGTGCTGAGCCAGGCAGCCGTGTCCGGCGGGAGCAGGTAGCCGTCGACGGGGGCGCTGCCGATCAGGACCCGGTCGTGCGCCGGGAGCGGCACCGCCTCGGATCCGCAGTTGATGACGCAGGTCAGGGGGCCACGGGTGAAGAAGAGCGCCCCCTCGGGGGAGTCGAGCCAGATGATCTCGTCGGTGAGCGAGCCGCGCAGCTCGCGGCGGGTGCGCAGGGCCTCCTGGTAGAAGCTCAGGGTCGATCCCGGATCGCTCGCCTGGCGGTCGGCGCTCAGCGCGGCCCACTCGACCGGCTGGGGCAGCCACGGCCGGGCGCCGTCGGGTGAGAAGCCGTACGGCTCGGCGGCGCCGGACCACGGGATGGGGACCCGGCAGCCGTCCCGGCCGGGCAGCTTCCCTCCGGAGCGGGCGAAGATGGGGTCCTGGCGCGACTCCGGAGGAAGGTCTTTGACCTCGGGGAGGCCGAGCTCCTCTCCCTGATACAGGTATGCCGACCCCGGCAGGGCGAGCATGGCCAGCAGCGCCGCCCGGGCGCGGGCCAGGCCCGTCGTGGAGTTGTCCAGGCCCTCGCCGTACCGGGTGACGTGGCGGACCACGTCGTGGTTGGACAGCACCCAGGTGGGCGCGGTCACGGCGGCCAGGGTGTCATCGATGACCTTCCGGAACGCCGTCGCGGACCAGGGCGCCTCCAGCCAGGCGAAGTTGAAGCTCTGGTGCAGCTCGTCGGGGCGGACGTAGCGGGCGAGGTCCTCGGCGGAGTCGGTCCACACCTCGCCGATGGCCATCCGCTCGCCCGGATAGGAGTCGAGCACCTTGCGCCATTCGCGGTAGACCTCGTGCACCTCGGGCCGCCCCCAGATCGGCGACTCGGCCTTGAACGCCTGGCCCTCCGCCGGGGTGTCGGGCAGGCCCTCGGCCTTGTGCAGGCCCATCGCCACGTCGATCCTGAACCCGTCCACCCCCCGGTCCAGCCAGAACCTCAGCACGTCGAGGAACTCGGCCTGCACCTCGGGGTTGCGCCAGTTGAAGTCGGGCTGTTCGGCGGCGAACAGGTGGAGGTACCACTGCCCGTCGGGCGTCCTGGTCCAGGCCGGGCCGCTGAAAGTCGACTGCCAGTTGTTGGGCGGCAGCTCGCCGCCGTCCCGGAACAGGTAGCGTTCGCGACCCTCACCGCGCAGCGCCGCCTTGAACCACTCGTGCTCGGAGGAGCTGTGGTTGGGCACGATGTCCACGATCACCCGCAGCCCGTGGGCGTGGGCGTCGGCAACGAGCGCGTCGAAGTCCGTCAGGGTGCCGAACAGCGGGTCGACGTCGCGGTAGTCGGCCACGTCGTAGCCGCCGTCGGCCATGGGGGAGCGGTAGAAAGGGGTCAGCCAGATCGCGTCCACGCCCAGCTCGGCGAGGTAGGGAAGGCGCTGCCGGACACCGGTGAGATCGCCGACGCCGTCTCCTGAGGCGTCGGCGAAGCTGCGAACATAGATCTCGTAGACGACGGCATCACGCCACCAGGGGGTCTCCATGTGCATGGATTGCCCTCACCCGGCGGGGTTTATGCGTCAGGGGCGTTGACCATGCTGTGCGCTGCGTAGACGAGGTAGTCCCACAGGCGCTTCTCCAGGTCGTCGGGGAGCTCCAGCGAGACCACCGCGTCGTGCATGTGCTTGAGCCAGGCGTCGCGCTCGGCCGAGCCGATGACGAAGGGGTTGTGCCGCATCCGCAGCCGCGGGTGCCCCCGCTGGGCGCTGTAGGTGTTGGGCCCACCCCAGTATTGGATCAGGAAGAGCCGGAGCCGGTCTTCGGCCCCGGCGAGGTCGTCCTCGGGATAGAGCGGTCGTAGCAGTGGGTCGTCCACGACGCCTTGGTAGAAGCGGTGGACAAGACGCCGGAAGGCCTCCTCGCCGCCGACCGCGTCGTAGAAGGACTGAGGTTCCTCGGGGATAGCGGACACGCCCCCAAGCCTAAGCGACTCCGGCCGGCCCCATGCCTGGGCGAGGTCAGCCGGCGATCGCGATGGAGGCGCGGTCGAGGGCGGACTTGATCCGGATACGGAGCTCGCGGGCGACCTCGGCCTGCCGGGAGGGGATCGTCTTGGCGCTGATCCGGAAGACGAGGGCGGTGTCGGAGATCTGCTCGATCCCCCAGACCTGGGGCTCCTCGACCATGATGCTGTCGCGGTAGGAGGAGTCGTTCCACATGTCCTCGACCACGTCCTTGAGCAGGTCGCGGACCGCCGGGATGTCGGAGGCGTAGGCCACCGGGACGTCCACGGTCGCGCGGGACCAGCCCTGGGACTCGTTGCCGACGCGGGTGATGGTGCCGTTGCGGACGTACCAGACCCGGCCGTCGAGGTCGCGCAGGCGGGTGATGCGCAGGGTGACCGCCTCGACGGTGCCGACCGCCGCGCCCGCGTCGATCACGTCGCCCACGCCGTACTGGTCCTCCAGGAGCATGAACATGCCGGCGATGAAGTCCTTGACCAGCTCCTGGGCGCCGAAGCCGACGGCCACGCCGACGATGCCGACGCTGGTCAGCAGGGGGGCGATGGGGACGGAGAGCCGTTCCAGGACGGTCAGGGCAGCCGTGCCGAGGATGACGATCGAGGCGACGGGCCGCAGCACCGAGCCGATGGTCTCCGCGCGCTGCCTGCGCCGCTCGGCGGCGACGGCGTCGAGCCCCTCCAGCGTCACCATCTGCTTGCCGCGCAGCCGGCCGGCGATCGAGCCGCCGCTGGCCGAGGACGCGCGTTTCACCACGCGGGTGATCAGCCGGTTGGCCACGTTGCGCAGGAGGAGGGCGATGGCGACGATGAGAACGATGGCGATCGCGCTCGCGATCACAGGTGCCCAGGCGGCGGGCAGGACGGACTGCATGAGGCTGCAGATTACCCCGCCGCCGTTCTCGCACCCGTTGGTCAGGCCGGCGCCCATCCTGAGAATGTCATCGACCACGGGTGCGGTGGTGGGTGCGGGGGTGGGGGCGAGCAAGAACACGGAGCAGATCCCTCTCGGATCGGGTCGGTGGGCAGAACGGGCAACTCGCGTTGCCTACCCATATTGCCGACCGAACCGGCCGCCGTCACATCACGCCGGGGAGACGGGAGGTCCGGGCCCGGGGCCGCGGGGGGCGGGGCCGGACACTCCGGTGACGGGCGGCTCGGACGGGGCACGCACCCGGAAGCGTGTCCCGTGCCGTTTCCGAGGGGGATCCCTCCGATCACCGTCCGGACGGATCCGGACGGCAGTCTGCGTTTGATGTTCCGGGGCCGGTGGGGTGCCCAGCGTCCGAGGACGCTCCGCACCGGTCACCCCGCCGGCCCCGCCGAGCCGCGGTGGGGGCGGTGGACCGGAGGGCTGCGACTCCCTCCGGGCCACCGCTCATCTCACTCCCCCACCGCGGCGAGTACGCGTGCGACCTTGGTCGCGGCACCGGCCGGGTCTTTCGCCGTGTGCATCCGCTCTCCCCAGGACCACCAGTAGTACCAGTCCCGGTGGCTGGGGGCGGCCTGTGCTCGGCAGGTGACGTTCTCCGCCAGGCTGGTGGCGTTCGGGTTGATCACGCGCACGAAGGCACGCCCCGCCTGGGTCCGCACCACTCGGGCGTGAAGTCCGCGCGAGTCGAGTTCTGACACCAATCGCTCCAGGTGTCCGAAGTCGTCTTCCCCCACCTCGTCCCTCCTCATATCGCCTGTCCCGCACCGGATCGTGTCCGTTTGATTACACGGATCAGTGCTGGTTGGCCAAAGATGACTCACCTGGGCCGATGGGTCAACGGAGGGGAAACCAAGATCAGGATGCGCCTTCTCCCAAGTAGGTTGAAAGAAGCAGTCCGCTGGTGGACGATCCTTAGCCGATGGCTCTATTCGCGCGTTCCTGGTGAGCCAAAGTTGGTCCATCATTCTCGGTAGGCACAGTGCGACAACTAAATCACACTGAGTCAGCGGGAGAGGACCGGTCGGGACTAGTGTGCCAGCCAGCCCAGCTGGCCGCGAGAGAGGGGCCGGTATGTCCGGCAGGCAGCACAGGGAGACGGAGTTGGCGCGGCAGATCCGGGCCAGAGGTCTGGCGGCGGGGCGCGAGCCGGCTCAGATCGCCGAGGAGATCCACGACAGGTGCGGTCCCCAGTTCGGGACCACGCGGATCAAGGGTCATCGCCTCGCGCACGGTGTCGCTCTCGCCGACGTGATCGAACAGATACGGGCGCTGTTCGAACGCGACGGCAAGTCGGCGCCGGGTATCGGAGAGACGCTCCTGTCCGCCTATGAGAGCGGGCTGAAGCGTCCGGGGCCCGAATACCTCCACTACCTGTGTTCCGCCTACCGGGTCGAGCCGGCCTCCCTCGGATACGACGGTCCGTGCATCTGCGGCCACGGCCACAAGATGCCCGGCACCGGCCGAGGTGATCTCCAGGATGGAAGACCCGACACTTCCCCTGGTCCGCGCGAGCTGTCGATCAAGCCGACCGGTGGCGACCCTTCCGCGGACGGGGGCGAGGAGGACGAGAACGTGCTACGGAGGACGCTTTTGCAGCTCCTGGCCGGCACCGGCGTGGCGCTGGACGGACAGGTGCTTGGATCTGTGGAGAACATCCGCAGGAGGATGGACGAGACCCTGGTTTCGGCCACCGTTTCGCCTGCGATGCTCGACCAGTGGGAGGAAGCCACCATCGGCTTCGGCCGGCAGTACATGAACACACCGCCGCTGCGGCTGCTGTGCGACGTGCTGCTGGAGTTCAGCGCCGTGCGCAAGGCCATGGAGCGGCGCCAGCCGGTGGACCTGCAGGAACGGCTGTGCCGGATGGCGGCGCAGCTCGCCGGGCTCAGCGGCATGATCATGGTGAACCTCGGCGACCACAGGATGGCCCGGTCCTTTTTCAGGACCGGCCGGACGGCCGCCGACGACACCGGGGACCGCGCGCTCCGCGCCTGGGTCCTGGCCAGGGAGGCCCTGGTCCCGCTCTACTACGGGGATCCGCGCGAGGCCCTCAACCTCGCCAGGAAGAGCCGGGACCTGGCCGGTCAGACGCCGTGCGCCGCCCAGGCGATGGCCCCGGTCTTCGAGGCCCGCGCGCTGGCGATGATGTCGGGGGCGGGCAAGAAGGACGTGGTCGACCAGGCCAAGCGGGCGCTGTCGCGGGCCAGGGCGGCCTTCTCCCAGATGACGGCGGCCGACCAGGACGACGCGACCTTCGGCTACACAGAGCGTCAGCTCTACTTCCACCAGGGTGACGCGCTGGTGAAGCTGGGGCAGGCGATGGAGGCCGATCTCATCCTGGAGCAGGCCCTCACCAAATACGGCCCGGGCGACTGGCTCGATCCCACGATCATCAAGTTCGACCGGGCCACCTGCAAGCTCCTCGAAGGCGAGTTGGAGGAGGCGCTGGTGATAGCCAAGACAGCGCTCGCGGGGCTGGGCGAGGGCTGCCGGCCCGACATCCTCATGCAGCGCGCCCACGAGGTGGCCAGGGCGGCGGAGGCCAGGGCCCCCGGCCACCCCGCGCTCAAGGACTACCTTGAGACGTTGCGCGCCACACCGGCGGTGGACCCCGTTGCGGACGTCGCTACATGAGGCTCCGGCGCTATCGCTGGTCCGACCTGGAGTCCGTCTGGGCACTGCATCAGATCTGTCTCGCTCAGGTAGGCCTCGCGCCGGGGGACGGCGTCTACTACGAGGACGACTTCCCGCAGATCAACGAGATCTACATCGCCGACCGGGGGGAGTTCCTGGTGGGTGAGGTCCCCGGTGGACGCGTCATCGCGATGGGCGGGCTCCGCCGTGTCGACGACCGGACGGTGGAGATGTGCCGCCTGCGGGTCCATCCGGAGTTTCAGCGGCGGGGGCTCGGCGCCCGGATGGTCGAGGCGCTGGAGAAGCGGGCGATCGAGCTGGGCTACGTGCGCCTGCGCGGGGACACCACAATGAACCAGCCGGCCGCCATCGAGCTCTACCGCAAGTATGGCTGGCGGGAGATCGGACGGGAAGAGCGCGGGGGGTGCATCGTGCTTTATGGGGAAAAAGATCTCGTTGAGGTCATGTCGCAGCTTGCTCCATTTAAGTGACCTAAGACTGATTCAACGCTGAGCATTGCGATCCGGCGAAATGCCAGAATACTTATTCATCGTACCTGTAGTCATTTCCCGTGGGGGGTACGATGAAAAAGATCATTGTCCGTAAACCCGGCACCGCCACGTTGAGCGGGGCCGCCAGCGTCATCCACAAGGGGTGAGGGAGCATCTCTGGCTGACCGGGTCGCTCCCCGGTGACCGCACGGATCCGTCGGCCCTCGTGGTACACGGGCACCGGCGGTCGCGGGGCCCCTACACGGTCGGCGGCGCGATCCTGCGCGAGGTCGTCCCCGAGGTCCTGGAGAGGGCTCCGGCGCAGGTCGCGGCCCACGACATCGAGATCCGCAGCGTGGCCCCCGATCTCCGGGATCGGGTGGCCGCGCGACGGCAGGGCGTGGACGCGCACATCGATGACGACGAGCGGATTCTCGTGCCCGCGCCCCGCCGCACCCTGCGGCTCGCCAACGGGGTGGCGGAGTTCCTCGGCGCCTGCCTGCGCGGGCCCCGCACGCTGGTCGTGACGGACGTCCACGAGGCCGACCCGACCGACCTCGAACTGCTCGCGGTGCTGGTCAGGCGGTTGGATCCCGCGCTGCTGACGATGGTGCTCTGTTCGGGACAGGCGCCACCGCCCTGGTTCCGCGGCCGGGTGGCGGGCTCCGGCGGACCGGTGCCCGTCCGGGTGCCCGCAGGCCCGGACGGGATGCCGCCGGATGCCGTGGCCGCCGCCCACGTGGCCTCCGAGTGCACCGACGAGTGGTCGCGGGCCGCCTACGAGGCGCTGGACCCGACGGAGCGGGCCCTGCTGCACGACCTGCGGGCCGACGAGCTGGAGGCCGTCGGTGAGTTCTCCGCGCGCCTGGGCGCCGTCCCCTTCCACCGCGAGCACGGCTCCGACCCCCGCGGACGCGGGGCCGGGGCGCTTTGGACCGCCGTCGACCACTGTGTCAGGGAGGGTTTCCTGGACGCGGTGGCCGAGCTGGGGCGGCGCGGATCGCGGCTGGCCGAGCCCGGCTCGGACCTGTGGTGGCGCTTCATCCAGCGCACGGCCACCGCCCTGGGGGCCCTGTCCCGCCAGGAGGAGGCCCGTGACCTCTACGAGCGTGCCCGCCGCGGCAGCCAGGACCCCGCGGTGCACGCGGCCTCGGCCTACGGCACGGCCATGCTCGACGCCCGCCATCCTGACCCGGCCCAGCGGGACCTGGGGCGCGCGACGGGCTGGATCAACCAGGCCGTCGCCATCTCCACCCTGCTGCCCGACCGGGGCGAGCGGGCCTTCAAGCTGGGGTTCGACCGCAACGGCCAGGCTCTCGTCGAGACGCGCCTGGGCCGGCCGCGTCAGGCGCTGGCGCTGGTCGAGTCGGCCATCGAGCTGGCACGGGAGGATCTGCCGCCGGGACGGCACCCGGTGCACCGGATGGTGCTGCACGCCAACCGCGGCCGGCTCCTGGCGGAGCTGGGCCGGGCCAAGGAGGCGCTGGAGGAGTACGCGGCGGCGATCGCCCTCGATCCGTTCTTCGCCGACCACTACCTGGAGCGGGGCAACCTCCTGTTCCGGCTCGGGCTGACCGATGAGGCGCTGGCCGACTACGAGGCCGCCATCCGGGTGAGCCCGCCCCTGCCCGAGGCGTACTACAACCGGGCCGAGCTCCGGCTCGCGCTGGGGGATCTGGAGGGAGGCCGGGCCGACCTCGACCACGTGCTGGAGCTGGACCCGGACTACCTGGACGCCTACATCAACCGGGCGGGCGTGCGGGCGGTGCTCGGACTGGAGGCCGAGGCGCGGGCCGACGTCGCGGCCGGGCTGGCGCTCATGCCGGGCAATCCCCACCTGCTGACCGTGAAGGGGCAGCTCGACACCGCGTCCGGGCGGTTCGAGGAGGCCGCGCGGGCCTTCGACACCGCCCTGGAGAGCGCCCCAGCCCTCGGCGCCGCCTGGGCCAACCGGGGCATCCTCCGCTACGAGACCGGTGACGCCGAGGGCGCGGTGACCGATCTGTCCAGGGCCATCGAGATCGAGGAGAGCCCGGAGCTGTACTTCAACCGGGCGACCGCCCTCCAGGCCCTGGGCAGGGAACAGGCGGCGCAGGAGGATCTGCGCCATGCCCTCGACCTCGACCCCGACGACCCGGCCATCCGTGAGGCCCTCGGGCTCTAGGCGGGGAAGACCCGGACGTGGCCGGGGTCCACGCTGAGCCGTACGGCGACGGCCACGGCCGACAGCGGCAGGGAGCGCAGCGGCGCGGACCTCACCTCGGCCTCCCCGAACACGCCGAGCCAGTGGTCCAGGGTGTAGCCCTCGGGCAGCGGGGTGTCGGTCCAGCGGGTCGCGACCGAGTAGAGCAGGGCCGCCGGCAGGGGCAGCCCGATTGGGCGGGAAGGGGGTGGGACAGGGCCGCTTGGGTGGGAGGGGGCGAGGTGGAGAGAAACCCCACTGGAGGAGAGGTCAGCCCCTCCGGGGTGAGCTTTTCTCCTCCCGATGAATCACAGGTGTTGATTTTTACCCTAAGTAGGGATTTATCCATACCTTCCTCGTTTGGGGTGGAGGATCCTCTCCCGGAGGGAGTGCTGTCTTCTCTCCGGGTGGATATGTCTTGCACCGGGGCGGAAGTCCCGTCGGCACCCGCCGTCGTAGCCGCCGCAGCAGGCGCTGAGGGGGAGCAGCGCCGGTGCGGTCGCCGACCGCGCGTTCCCCCGGGGGCCGCTGCGGCCGGCCGCGTCAGCGGTGAGCCGCTTGCAGCGCGTGGCCGAGGGCTTCCCGGCCGGACGGCGTCACGTCCCCGCCGAGCAGGACCAGGGCCCGCTCGGCGGCGCCGGCGGGCTCGACGTCAATGGTGACCAGCTGCTGGCCGGGAGCGCTGTTGACGTCGAACACCTCGCAGGTGAGGATCAGGTCGCCGGCCTCGCGGTGGCGGAGGGGCATGGCCGCGTGCGGTACGGGGGACACGTCGTGCCGCGCCCATAATCGGCGGAAATCCGCGCTCTGGGAGGAGAGCTCGTCGACCAGTTCGGTCAGCTGAGGATCGTCGAGGTCCGCCCCTGCGGCGGCACGCAGGTGCGCCACCTTGGAGCGGGCGACCTGCTCCCAGTCCAGGCCGAACTCGCGGTAGAACTCGTGCGCGGCGGGGGCCAGAAAGACCATCCGCAGTAGGTTGTCCGCGTGTTCCCACCCCTCGTAGAGGGCGGTGGCCAGCGGGTTCGCGGCCAGCACGTCCATCCGGCGGCTGATCACCAGTGCCGGGGTGTACGGCCAGCTCCAGATCAGCCGCAGCAGGTCAGGGCTGACCCGTTCCGTCCCGCCGACTGTCCTGCGCCGTGGCCCGGGATGAGCGAGTCCGTGCAGGTGCGCCGCGGCGTCGGGGTCGAGGTCCAGCGCCCGTGCCAGGGCGTCGAGCACCTGCTCGGACGGATGGCGTTCGCGCCCCTGCTCCAGACGGATGTAGTAGTCGGTGCTGACCCCGGCGAACATCGCCACCTCCTCCCGGCGCAGTCCCGGGGTCCGGCGGAGCCCGGAGGGCGGCAGTCCTACCTGCTCGGGGGCGGTGACCTCGCGTCGAGCGCGCAGGAACTCACCCAGAAGATTGTGATTGTCCATTTCATCACCGTGTGAAGCGTGTGCTTGGATTCATCACTTTGTGGCGGAAACCGGTTGACCAGGTGCCGTATTCCGCGGCTCCCGGGCCGGCCCCTCCAACGGGGACGGCGACGGCCTCGACGCGCAGCGTGCGCGTTCTTCCTCGCCCTTCCTCGCCGGCACTCCGAGGCGTCCGTCGGCGGCGAGGTCCACCCCTGGGAGTGACACTCCTACCCTCCTGGAGGGCACCCCGCCTAGCGTGGGATCCAGGCACCGTGTCGGTGCGCTGCGCAGTACCGATCCGGTGCTCCACCGGCCCGGGCATCGCCCGGGACGTGACCGATCCGGTATGGAGTGATCCATCATGATCAAGCTCAGGAACGCTCTCGCGGCTGGAACGATGATGGCTTTCGCCCTCGTCGTGCCCGCGACGACGCCGGCCCAGTCCGCCGGCGCCGACACTGAGGCCGTTGTCACCGTTCAGGGTGACGGCGGCAGTGCCAACGGCGCCGCCAACGGCAGCGGTGGCTCCAACGGCGCCGTCAACAGCGGCAGCGGCTCCCACCGCCACTGAGAGGCTCCCGCCGCCACTGAGAGGAGAGACGCGTATGGGACCGCGGCCACGGGGCGCACGCTGAAGCGGCTGGACGCGAGCGTGGTCAGCCCAGTCGGGTGATCCGGGAGACGACCTCCACCAGGTCCGGCGGTTCCAGCGGGTCGGGGAGCCCGGCCAGCTCCGCCGGGGAGAACCAGCCGGAGCCCAGGAAGGTGTCGTCCTCCTCGGCGGTGAACGCGCCGGGGGCCACCGCGGGAGTGCCCTCGAACCTCGCCAGGTAGAACCGCTCGGTCTTGGCGTAGTGGGTGCCGAGCCAGTCGAACTCCCGGGGCACCGGCACCCAGAGGTCCAGCACCGCCTCGCCCGGCAGCCCGGTCTCCTCGGTCAGCTCCCGCCGCGCCGCCTCCAGGGGCGTCTCACCCGGATCCATCCCGCCGCCCGGTGGTTCCCACAGGGTCCTGCCGCTGACCGGGTCATGCCAGCGCAGCAGCAGCACGCGGCCGTCGCCGTCCACGCAGACCACCCGTGCCGCGGCCCGGTCGCTCACCGGGGAGCCGTCCGCCCGCAAGCCGTCCCCGTCCGTCTGAGAGTCGCTCATAAGTCCGGGACGTTATCACCGTCCATCGGGTCCAACCCTTCCACAACGCCTGCCGAAAAGCAGGATGACCTGCGGAGACGTCCTCAACCTGACAGCCTTACGCGGTCAGCCGTGTCGGAGGTCCCCGCACAGGGCCGGAGTGCTCCGGCCGTCCGCCGGCGCGGTGCCGCGCGGGTCAGCGTTTCATCGCGCCGTCGGCGATGGCGTCGGCGGCCTCGCTGATCGCCATGCCGACGATCTCCAGGCGCCGGACCAGCTCGCGCTCCTTCAGGGTCTCGGCGCTGATCGGGTCGGAGAAGATGCGGGCCATCTCGTACTGGTACATGCGCCGGATGGTGCCGCCGACCTTCTTCGCCTCCAGCGCGTCATGGGTGATCACCGAGGGGCGGGACGCCAGGCCGTGGACCGCGGCCTCCAGGGCCTCGATGCCGACGATCACCTGGTCGAGCATGGGGGCGAAGCGCTGCTGGTCCCGGACGCGGTAGAGATGCGACTCGCGGACGAAGTCACGCAGGGAGTCCAGCACGTCGTCGATCGAGCGGGACAGCCGGAACAGGTCCTCGCGGTCGATCGGCGTCACCAGGGAGCCCGACAGCTCCTCCACCAGACGGGCGCGTTCGGTGTCGCCGCGGTGCTCGATGGAGCGCATCCGCTCGTGGGCGTCGGTCCGGCCCATGTCACCCCCGATCATGGCCATGGCCAGCCAGGCCCCCTGTTTGGTGGCCTCCAGCTGCCCGATCAGCGCCTCGACGAGCACGCTGTCCATGCGGCCCGCCATCAGATCCCGCACCCGCCGCAGCCGCTTCACACGATCACCCTCCGGAGGATGAGCGCCGCCGCCGCGGCGAGCAGCCCGCTCACCGGCAGCGTCAGCATCCAGGCTAAGACGATCTTCGTGGCGGCGTGCCAGCGCACCCGCCCGGCGCTCTCGGCCATCCCGGCCCCGATGAGGGCGCCGGCGATCGTCTGGGTCATGCTCACCGGTGCGCCGATCGCCGAGCAGCCGATCACGGCGGCACCGCTGGCCAGCTCGGCGGTCACGCCGTGCAGCGGGCGCGAGGCGATGATCCCCCGGCTGAGCGTACGGCCGGCACGCGGCAGGCCGTACAGGGCGCCGATCCCGAACAGCGCCGCCACGGCCAGGCAGACGGGGAACGGAGGGCTGGAGAGGCCGAGGGTGAGCATAAAGACGGCCAGCATCTTCTGGCCGTCGTTGGCCGCGTAGGCCAGGCACTGCAGGGTGAACCCGGCCCGGTGCCACTGCCGCAGCGTGCGACCGTGCGCCAGCCGTACGAGCAGCCGGATCGTCAGGGTCGCCAGCAGCCCTCCGACGAACGGGGCGGCCATCGCGACCGCGAGCACGAACAGCACGGCGCCGCCCGAGACGGGCAGATCCCAGCCCAGGCGCGCACCGGTGAGGGCGCCCACGATGGCGAGGGTCAGGCTGGTGGGCAGCCCCTGGTTGTTGAGGGCCGCGACGACGGCCAGCGCGGCCAGTACGGCGACGGTCAACGTGATCTGGCCGTAGGGGCCTTCCATGCTCGTCAGCCTGGTGGTGAAGGTCTTGGCGACCTGGTAGGTCACCAGGGGCATCAGCGCGACCGTGACCATCATCATGATCACGCCGGTCACCGGCGGGATGCTGGGGATCTTCAGCCCGATCGCCAGGAGCGCGCCGCCGTCGTTGACCCCGGTGACGACCGCGAAGAGTCCGGCGAGCGACGTCAGGGCGACCAGGCTCACGCTTCCACATCCCAACTGAACGGCAGGTGAAGGACAGAGCCGGCCCGGCTGCGGCGGCCACAGGCGGATGACGGCTGCCCTCGCTCGTGGTCCATGGGTAGCGTCCCCAGTGCCCCGATAGGGACATACCTACCCAGAGGTCGAGTGGATGATGGATGGAGAGTTCATTCTGTTGGACCCGGGGCCGGCGTGCACCTCACAGCGCGTCAAGATCACGAAGGCGCACGGCATCCCGCGCCCGCGCCGCTGACCCGGAGGTGGGCGTGGCGCGGGTGGAGACGGCCGGCGCGCTGTACTCTGCCCAGGTCGGTGCGGAAGCACCGGACGATCCGACCTCTTCGAGGGTGAAGGCATGAACGAGCGAGTCAGAAGGCCCGGCACGGGCTCCGGGACACCGGAGGGGGCGAGCGCATGAGCTCCGCCGCCCAGTACGTGCTGACGTTGTCCTGCCCGGACCGGCCCGGCGTGGTGGCCGCGGTCTCCGGTCTCCTGGCCGCGCGGGGCTGCAACATCACCGAGAGCCAGCAGTTCGGGGACCCCGTCTCCGAGCGCTTCTTCATGCGGGTGCAGTTCGTCTCCCCGCTCTCCCACGCCGATCTCCGCACGGCCTTCACCGCGCTCGCCCCCGAGCTCGGCATGGAGTTCAAGCTGCGCGACCTGGCCGTCAAGCCGCGTGTGCTGGTGCTGGTCAGCAAGTTCGGGCACTGCCTCAACGACCTGCTCTACCGCACGCGCTCCGGCCTGCTCGACATCGAGATCGTCGGGGTGGCCTCCAACCACCCCGACCTGCGCCCGCTGACCCAGTCCTACGGCATCGACTATCACCACCTGCCGGTCACCCCCGAGACCAAGTCCCGCCAGGAGGCGGAGATCCTGAGCCTGGTCGACCACTACCAGGCCGACCTGGTGGTGCTCGCGCGCTACATGCAGGTGCTGTCGGAGGACCTCTGCGTCAAGCTCGCCGGCAACGTGATCAACATCCACCACTCGTTCCTGCCGTCGTTCAAGGGGGCCAAGCCGTATCACCAGGCCCACTCCCGAGGGGTGAAGCTGATCGGCGCGACCGCTCACTACGTGACCGCCGACCTCGACGAGGGGCCGATCATCGAGCAGGAGGTCGCCCGGGTCAACCACACCCACTCCGCGGAGGACCTGGCCGCCATCGGCCGCGACGTCGAGTGCCAGGCCCTCGCCCGCGCCGTACGGTGGCACGCCGAGCAGCGGGTCCTCCTCGACGGCCACCGGACCATCGTCTTCCCGCGCTAGCCGGGCGCCGTGACCGTGGCGCGCCCCCCGGCGGGGGCGCGCCGGGCGGCGACTACGCCGTCAGGCCCGTGTGGTGGGCGAGGAAGGTGAGCTGGTCGGCGGCGAGCTCGACGGTCTTGCTCACCGCGCGGGCGCCGTGGCCCACCTCGGTCTCGTTGCGGAGCAGGATCGGCCGGTCGGAGGACTGGGCGTGCTGGAGGGCGGCGCACATCTTCCAGGCGTGCAGCGGGTGGACCCGGGTGTCGGACTGGAAGACGGTGAACAGCGTCGCCGGGTAGGACACGCCCTCGCGGACGTGGTGGTAGGGCGAGTAGGCGTACAGCCACGCGAACTCGTCGGGCTTCTCGGCCGAGCCGTACTCGACGTTCCAGGTCGCGCCGAGGCCGAACAGCTCGTAGCGGACCATGTCGAGCAGCGGGGCCGAGCAGGCGACGGCGGCGTACAGGTCGGGGCGCTGGGTCAGGGCCGCGCCGACCAGGAGGCCGCCGTTGGAGCCGCCGGAGATGGCCAGCTGGGAGGCGGTGGTGACGCCGGTGGCGATCAGGTGCTCGGCCGCCGCGTGCAGGTCGTCGTAGACGTTCTGCTTGTTGGCGAGCATCCCCGCCCGGTGCCACTCCTCGCCCTGCTCGCCGCCGCCGCGCAGCTGGGCGATGGCGTAGGCGCCGCCCGCCTCGACCCAGGTCAGGATCGACGCCGAGTAGCCGGGGGTCATCGAGATGCCGAAGCCGCCATAGCCGTACAGGATGGTCGGGCGCGGTCCCTCGACGCCGGGCTTGGAGATCACCAGCATGTGGACCTCGGTGCCGTCGGCCGAGCGGTAGGTCACCTGCTCGGTGTCGACGGCGGGCACCTCGACGGCGCCCGGGGAGGAGGCCCAGAGGCTGGTCTCGCCGGTGCGGGCGTCGTAGCGCTGGATGGTCGGCGGCGTGGTGTTGTCGGTGTAGCCGAACCACGCCTCGTGGCCGCCCTCGGGGCGCTCGCTGATGCCGCCGATGGTGCCCAGGCCGGGCGTCGGCACCTGCCCCACGCGCTCGCCGGCGACCAGGTCGTGGACGGAGATCTCGCTGATCGCGTGGCGGGTCCAGCCGACCAGCATGACCGGCCGGTCCAGGTCGTCGAGGATCGCGAAGTCCGACAGCACGGCCTCCGGGTCCTGCGGGATCAGGTCGCGCCAGTGTTCGTACTGGGGGGCGGTGGGGTCGGTCACGCAGATCCGCCCGCGCGGGGCGTCGCGGTCGGTGAACACGTAGAGCCTGCCGTCGCGGCCGAAGCTCAGGGCGGTCTGGGCGTCGACGTCCTCCTGGACGACGACGAGGTCCGGCGACTCGGGGGAGGAGGCCGACAGGTCGGCCACCCACAGGTCGTTGCGCGGCGCCGTGCCGCGGGAGGCGGAGATCTGCAGCCAGCGGCCGTCGCGGGAGACCGCGACACCGTAGTAGTTGGTCTTCTCCATGCCGGCACCGAAGATCAGGACGTCGTCCTCGGTGGAGGTGCCGACCTGGTGCAGGTATACGCGGCGGTGGAACTGCTCCTCACCGTCGGGCACCTCGGTGGAGGGGAGCCTGCGCACGTAGTAGAAGGCCTTCCCGCCGGGCAGCCAGGCCACGGGGGAGTAGCGGCACCGGTCGATCGGACCCTCGATCCGGGCGCCCGTCGCGACGTCCATGAGGTAGAGGCTCGACTCCTCGTCGCCGCCCACCGAGATCTGGTAGGCGAGCAGGCGCCCCTCCTTGTCGGGCTGCCACGAGTCGAGCGTGGTGAGGCCGGTGGGGTCGAGCGCCGTCGGGTCCAGCAGCGCCCGCTCGGTGCCGTCGGGGTCGACGGTGTAGAGCACCGCGTGCTCCTGCTCCGGGGTCCGCCGCATGAAGAAGCGGCGCTCCCCGCGCCAGACCGGTGCGCCGACCGAGCCGGACCTGAGCAGCTCGGCGATCCGCGTCTTGAACGCCTCTCGTCCGGCGAGCGCCCCCATCTCGGCCGCGAAGAGCTTCTCCTCCTCCGCCAGCCACGTCGTGGTGGCCGGATCGTCGGGGTCCTCCAGCCATCGGTAGGGGTCGGGGACGGGGGTGCCGTGCAGGTCGTCGACGAGGGCGTCACGGCTGGCAGGAGGGTATGGCTGTCGCGTCATGGCAGGAACCCTACGACCTCCCGGCGACGGTGCGGACCCATTGCGCGAGAGGCGTATTCGATCTGCCGTCGGAGGAGTTAAAAACTAGTAATGCGGGCATAAAACGTACCAGGCGTCCCTTCAGTCATTTATGGGTGGCTCATTTATGAGTGGCGGGAACGATGATGCAGAAGCCAAACTTGGTTGAGGACGGTGCCGTGGTGACCATCCGCTGGGCCGTCCGGCGGAGGTCCTCGTGACGGAAGCACCAGGGCCCCAGGAGGGGCCGCCATTCGGGGCACGCGACGGCGTGCCCCCTCAACTGACGCGCCGTGCAGCGGGAAAGGCCCGCTGATGCGCCAAGTCCTGCTGTTGAACGCCACCTACGAACCCCTGACCACTCTCTCCCTGCACCGCGCGGTCGTGCTCGTGCTCAGGGAGAAGGCGGACGTCGTGCACCGCGACGGGCGGGGCGCCGTGTTCCGCTCGGCGAGCCGCACGCTCGACGTCCCGTCGGTGATCAGGCTTCGCCGATATGTCCGTATCCCCTACCGGTCACGGATCCCGCTGACCCGGACCGCGCTGATGCGCCGGGACGACTACCGGTGCGCCTACTGCGGCCAGCGGGCCGAGACCATCGACCACGTGATCCCACGCTCGCGGGGCGGCCCGCACACGTGGGAGAACTGCGTGGCCTCGTGCACCTCGTGCAACCACCGCAAGGCCGACCGGATGCTGGAGGAGCTGGGATGGACGCTGAGCGTCGTCCCGGTGGTGCCACGGGGCGTCCACTGGCGGTTGATCGGCGCACACAGCGTCGGCGACCCCCTGTGGGCGCCCTACCTCGCGGAGAGCGCGGCCTGACATCCGTTCGCCCTGGCCCATCCGGTTCGGCACAATCGACGTATGGGATGGACGTTCACCTCCGATGCCGAGGTGTATGCCGGGGCGGCGGAGCCGTGGCTGCTGAAGGACCCGGTCCGCAACACCGTCCCGCTCACGGTCCTGCGCGGCATCCGCAGCGGCCTGTGGGGCGACGACGTGCTGCTGGCCTGGCTGGAACGCGACGGCGAGACCGTCGCCGCGGCGAGCCAGACGCCGCCCCATCCGCTGCTGCTCGCCGACGTCCCCCCGGAGACCGTCCGCGGGCTCGCCGCCCGCCTCATCGAGGACGAACGGGTGATCCCCGGAGTGTCCGGGCCGCTGGCGCAGGCCGAGGCGTTCGCCGACGCCTGGTGGCGGCCCGAGGCCGGGCGCCGCTCCGAGCGCCTCTACCGGCTCGACGCGCCCGTCCCGCCGCGGCCGCCGGCCCGGGGAGCCCCCCGCACGGCCGCCATCGACGACCTCGGGCGGCTGGTCGGGTGGTTCCGCGACTTCCTGGCCGAGGCCGGCGGTGTCCTGCCCGCTGACCTGACCGCGCTGGTGGCCAGCAGGATCAACCGCGAGGAGCTGGTGCTGTGGGAGGCGGACGGGCTGCCCGTCGCGTTCGCCGGGCTCTCCTCGCCCATCGCCGGCATGTGCCGGGTCGGCCCCGTCTACACGCCCCCGGACCTGCGCCGGAGGGGATACGGCGCGGCGGTCGCCCACGCCGCGACGGCCGAGGCGCTGGCCGCGGGCGCCACGGAGGTGCTGCTGTTCACCGACCTGTCCAACCCCACCTCCAACTCGATCTACCAGGCGATCGGCTACCGCCCGGTCGCCGACTACGCCTCCATCAGCTTCACGTGAGTAACCTGTCTGTCATGCCGCGCTATGACTTCCGCTGCCGCGCCTGCGGATCCACCTTCGAGCTCTCCCGTCCGATGGCCCGCTCCGGCGAGCCCGCGCTCTGCCCGCAGGGCCACGACGACACCGTCAAGCTGCTGTCCACGGTCGCCGTGACCGGCGGATCCGGCGCCCCGGCACCCCGGCCGGGCGGCGGTGGCGGCGGCTGCTGCGGGGGCGGCTGCTGCGGCTAGGCCCCCGGCGGGGGCTCCCGGTCCCTCCTGAGCGCGCCGACCACGAGCCGGGCGACGCGCTCGACCGTGGCGATCCCCGTGTCCTTGCCGGGGCTGCGCTCCGACAGCACGGCGACCAGCAGGTCGTGGCCGTCCGAGCGGAGCCTGCCGATGCTGTTGACGGTCCACAGGCCGCCGTGCACCCGGGCCGGGAGCCAGCCGTTCTTCAGCGAGACGCGGTCCTCGGCGGACGCCGCGGCGCTCACGCCCCACGCCTGGCCGGGGACGACCGACGACATGAGCCTCGTGGCGAAACGCCGGTTGGCCGCGCTGACCGGCCCGGCCGGTGAGCTGAGTGCCCAGAGCACCCTGAGCTGCTCCGACGGCCCGCCCCTGGTCGCGCCCCAGTAGGGCCACGGGGCCGGCCAGGTGGCGGTGGCCCCGAGCCCGCGCAGCACCCGGGCCAGCCCGCGCCGGCCGCCGACCGCGGCGTAGAGCTCACTCGCGGCCTGGTTGTCGCTCCGCCTGATCATCACCCCGGCGCGGGAACGCTCGTGGCGGGTCAGCGGGCGCCCGGCCGCCTGGGCCCTGAGCAGCAGCGCGGTCAGGATGCCGACCTTGGCCACGCTCGCCAGCAGGAAGGGCCCGCTGTCGTGGTAGGTGTAGCCGGCCCCGGTGACCAGGTCGAACGCCGCGGCCGCCACGCGGCCGGGCCGGTCCTCCAGATAGTCGTCCAGCGCCCTGGTGAGGTCACGGCGCTCGGCGGGGCCGGGGACCGACGCGCCACCGCCGGACGTGGCGGCGGCGGGGGGCGGCGCCCGCCACCCCTTCCGCGCCGGTGCGGTTGCCGGCCCGGCGGCCGGTGCCCACGCGTAACAGGCGGCGACCGTCGTCACGGCGACGACGAGGGAGGCCCACCGAACCCTCATGGCCGGAGTCTGTCACCCGGCCGGCCTGATCCGGCCGAGTGACAGGTCAAGGTCCGGCTATGCGGCGCGCTCGTTCTGCAGGGCGCGCCGCCTGCCCTGGAAGGGCAGGAAGCGGTCGGCCAGGTAGGGGCGGGCGGGCTGGAAGGTGGGCTCGGTGGCGACGATCCGGTCGAACCGGAAGGCCCTGATGCCGTGTCGCAGGCGGCACATGCCCACGAGATACCAGTAGTCGCGGTGGACCATGCAGGTCACCGGGTCGACGTCGCGGACGGTGATCCGGCCGGTGACGTCCCGGTAGTGCAGGCGGACCACGAGACGGGAGGTGATGGCGTTGGCGATGGTCCGGGCCCGGTCGGCGACCGGGTCGGGCATCGGGTCGACGAGGGTCGAGAGCGTGGTGGCGATGACTTCGTCGTCGAGCTCCATGTGCTCGAACGCGTGGCGCAGGCCGCTGCGGGCGGCGTTGGCCTGCGGGCCCGAACCCAGGTGCGCCAGGGACAGGGCGAGGGCGGCGATCTCGGCGGTCGTCAACGGGCTGGCGGAGGGCTTCATGACGTTAGCCATACCCTGATCATAGGGACGGGCACCGACATTTTTCGAACTTCTTGTCGGGTACGGGGACCGTACCCGACAGGTAAGTCCGACAGGTGAAGCGGCGTCAGCGGGAGAGCTGGGACAGGTCCCGGGAGGCGCCGGTGGAGGCCGAAGTGGTCATCGCGGCGTAGGCCTGGAGCGCGGCGCTCACCGGGCGGTGACGGTCGCGCGGCCGGTAGCCGCCCAGGTCGGCGACGAGCCGCTCGCGGCGGGCCGACAGCTCCTCCTCGGAGACCTTCAGCTCGATCGACCGGCCGGGGATGTCGATCTCGATGAGGTCGCCGTCCTCGACCAGGGCGATGGTGCCGCCCTCGGCCGCCTCGGGGGAGGCGTGGCCGATGGACAGCCCGCTCGTGCCGCCGGAGAAGCGCCCGTCGGTGACCAGCGCGCAGGCCTTGCCCAGACCCTTGCCCTTCAGGAACGAGGTCGGGTAGAGCATCTCCTGCATGCCCGGCCCGCCCTTCGGGCCCTCGTAGCGGATCACCACGACGTCGCCGGCCTTGACCTTGTTGTTCAGGATGCCCTCGACCGCGTCGTCCTGGGACTCGAAGACCACGGCGGGCCCGGAGAAGCGCCAGATCGACTCGTCGACCCCGGCGGTCTTGACGATGCAGCCCTCGGTGGCGATGTTGCCGTAGAGGACGGCCAGGCCGCCGTCACGGGTGTAGGCGTGCTCGGAGTCGCGCACGCAGCCCTCGGACCGGTCGAGGTCCAGCGAGTCCCAGCGGGCCTCCTGCGAGTAGGGCTTGACGGTGCGGACGTTGCCGGGAGCGGCGTGCCAGAGCTCCAGCGCCTCGGGCAGCGCGGTGGCCGAGCACGGGTCCCAGGCGTCGATGTAGTCGCCCATCGTGCCGCCGTTGACGGTGTGCGCGTCACGGTGGAGCAGGCCGGCCCGGTCGAGCTCGCCGAGGATGGCGGGGATGCCGCCGGCCCGGTGGACGTCTTCGACGTGGTATTTCGCGGTGGCCGGGGCGACCTTGCACAGGCACGGCACCCGCAGCGAGATCTCGTTGATCTCCTTGAGGCCGAAGTCGACCTCGGCCTCGCGGGCCGCGGCGAGGATGTGCAGGATCGTGTTGGTCGAGCCGCCCATCGCCACGTCCAGCGCCATGGCGTTCTCGAAGGCGTCCTTGGTGGCGATGCTGCGCGGCAGGACCGTCTCGTCGTCCTGCTCGTAGTGGCGGCGGGTGATCTCCACGATCTGGCGCCCGGCGTCCTGGAACAGCTTCTTGCGCGCCTTGTGCGTGGCCAGGATCGTGCCGTTGCCCGGCAATGCCAGGCCGATGGCCTCGGCGAGGCAGTTCATCGAGTTGGCGGTGAACATCCCGCTGCACGAGCCACAGGTCGGGCAGGCGTTCTCCTCCATCTCCAGCAGCTCGGCGTCGGAGACGCCGTCGTCGGCGGAGGCGATCATCGGGTCGATCAGGTCGAGCTTCCGGCCCGGCGTCTTGCCGGCCTCCATCGGGCCGCCGGAGACGAAGACCGTGGGGATGTTGAGCCGGAAGGCGGCCAGCAGCATGCCCGGGGTGATCTTGTCGCAGTTGGAGACGCAGATGAGCGCGTCGGCGCAGTGCGCGTTGACCATGTATTCGACCGCGTCGGCGATCAGCTCGCGGCTGGGCAGCGAGTAGAGCATGCCGCTGTGGCCCATCGCGATGCCGTCGTCGACCGCGATCGTGTTGAACTCGCGCGGGATCGCGCCCGCCTCTCGGATCGCCCCGGCCACCACGTCGCCGACCTCGCGGAGGTGGACGTGCCCGGGGACGAACTGGGTGAAGCTGTTGGCCACCGCGATGATGGGCTTGCCGAAGTCACCGCCGGCTACACCCGTCGCCCGGAGCAGGGCCCGGGCTCCGGCCATGTTCCTGCCGTGAGTGACCGTACGAGACCTGAGGGCGGGCATGAGGCTTCTCCCATCATCGAAACCGAGTCTTCAAATGGTACGGCTACCGCCCGGTGCTTGAGACGGCTGTCCACAAGACGAGACGCGCGGCCGTCGACCGCCTGGTGGGCGGTCGCGGCGCGGAGCCGCTCCCCGGTGGCGTGCCGCGAAGGTGTCCGGACGTCGACGGGAACGTCTCCGGCCGCCGGCGGAGCGGCGGGAGCGCTGAGGCGGCGACCGGTGGAGCCGAGGTGTGGCCGGCCCTGCCACCGACCTTACCGAACGCCCCGCGCGCCGGACGCCCCACGGCCGTCGGTGACCGTGTCGGGTCACGGAGGCGGCCGCTTCGGATCCCGGTCGTGGAGGGCGCCGGGTCCCGGGCGTGGGGAGGGCGGGCGCGGACGCGGGAAAGGGGGCGGGCATGAAGGACGGGAGCCGCCGGCGCCCGGCCGGAGACTCCCGTCAGGGGTTACGGAGGGTCGCTCCCGGGGGCCGGGGCGCCTCCGGGGTCAGGATTCGGGGTAGCGCGCGGGCAGGACCTGCTCGGCGGCCCGGTAGATCTCGTCGATCTCGGTGTCGGTGAGTGACCGTTCCCGCTTGGTGATCCATTTGCGGACACGGCTGCCGTCGAAGACGTCGACCTCGCGGACGTTGAGGATCTTCCACGGGATCGCCGGACCGTAGATCGCCAGGGACGGGACGATCGTGACCTCGCGGCCGAGCGCCTCCCCGATCAGCTCTGCCGCCTGGGACGCCTCCCAGCGCGCCTCGTCGAGGCGGGGTTTCTGGTTGAACGGCCCGTGGAACAGCTTGCGGTGCGACTGGACGCGGACCGGCAGGCGCTTGTCCCATTTCTCCGAGTCGACGGCGTAGATCCCGGTGGGGCCCACGACCAGGTGGTCGATCTGGGCCTCGCTGTTGGGGATCGCACGGGCGTGCAGGGTGCGGTAACCGCCCCGCTCCAGCCGCTTGAGCTGGGCCTCCGTGCGCCGCTCCGCGACCGAGGCGCGCCGCCAGGCGGGCACCGTCGAGTTGGAGCGGGCGTGCAGCACCGTGTCGACGATCGCGGCCACGACGGCCGCGGTGACCCCCAGCCGCCAGCTCGCGAGCAGGATGCCCGCGACCACTCCCACGCCGACCGCGATCAGGGCACGGCGCCGCAGATGGCGATATTTGGGATGGTCGAGCAGACTGCGCAGGGAAGCGCGCTCAACGGGTGCGTACGTAGACGCGGGCGCGGTGGGTCGAGACGTCGGCCTGTCCTCGGCCGGTCGGTCACTGACCCAAATAGGTGACGTAGCGTTACCGTCTTCTGGTACCTGACCGGAATCCACGTAACTCACGGTAGCTGACGTCCATTGGGGTGCCTAGTATTGGGTATCTCATACTTTTGTGACCACCATCACTCGCTTGGCGCCGTCCTGATCCGGGTATCTACTCATTTCCTCTCTAGATAACCGGGCCGTCTGCGCCTACTGTGCGGGACGTGGCCCACATACATGATCTTACCGCCCTTGAGCAGGCGGCGGCCGTGCGGAGCGGGGAGATCTCGCCCGTCGAGATCGCCGAACACTACCTCGACCGCATCGCGCGGCTGGACCCGGAGGTCGGCGCCTATGTGACCGTCACCCGCGAGATGGCCCTGGAACAGGCGGGCAAGGCCGAGGCCAGGGTGCTGGCGGGGGAGGAGCTCCCGCCGCTGCTCGGGGTGCCGATCCCGATCAAGGACCTCAACCTGGTCAAGGACGTGCCGATCCACTTCGGCTCGGCCACCTACGAGGACTTCGTCGCGCCGGTGGACGACAGCGTGGTCGAGAGGCTCAGGGACGCCGGGACGGTCATGCTCGGCAAGACCGCGACCCCGGAGTTCGGACTGCCCTGCTACACCGAGACCTCGCTCTCCCCGCCCACCCGCACCCCGTGGGACCTCTCCCGCTCCGCCGGCGGCTCCAGCGGAGGAGCCGCCGCCGCGGTCGCCGCGGGCCTGGCCCCCGCGGCGCAGGGCAGTGACGGCGCGGGCTCGATCCGGATCCCCGCCTCGGTCTGCGGGCTGTACGGCATCAAGCCCACCCGGGGCCGGATCAGCTCCGCGCCGATCATCCCCGACCTCGCCGGCCTGTCCACCAACGGCCCGATCACCCGTACCGTGGCCGACGCCGCCGCGCTGCTCGACGTGATGACGCACGACAACCCCGGCGACCTCTACTACGCCCCGCCGCCGGAGCTGGGCACGTTCACGGCGTACGTGGGCCGGGACCCGGGCCGCCTGCGCATCGCCCGCTACGCCGAGCCGCTCGTCCCCGGCGCCGAGGTCGACCCCGAGGTGCTCGCCGCCTACGAGCACGCCTCGGCGGAGCTGGCCGCGCTCGGGCACGAGGTGGTGGACATCGCGCCGCCGTTCACCCCGGACCTGGTGCCGCAGTTCGTGACGCTCTGGTACGCCTTCGCCTGCATGCACCCGGTGGACCTGAGCAAGCAGGAGCGGCTCCGGCCGCTGACCGCCTGGCTGCGCGGGCGCGGCTTCGCCACCCCGGCCCCCGACTTCCTGCAGGCCCAGTCGGCGCTGCAGCTGGCCACCCGGTTCGGGCTGATGGTCACCGACCAGTACGACGCGGTGCTCACCCCCACCGTCACCCAGCCGCCCCGGCCGGTGGGCTGGTTCGAGGACGTGGCGGAGCCGGAGGAGACCTTCGAGCGGATGAAGCGCTTCGCCGCCTTCCCCGCCATCTACAACGTCAGCGGCCAGCCCGCGGTCAACCTCCCGCTGCACTGGACGCCGGACGGCCTGCCGGTCGGCGTCATGCTGGCCGGACGGTTCGGCGACGAGGGCACGCTGATCTCGCTCTCGGCGCAGGTCGAGGCGGCCCGCGGCGGCTTCTGGGGAGAGCGCAGGCCGGCCGTCTGGTAGGTCTCGAACAGGTCTCGACGACATCTCGCCGCAGGTCTACCGTTGGTCGTGTGGACGCGATCCGGGTCCTCGGGTTTCTCGTCGGAGCCTCCGCGGGACTGTTCCTGTTCATCACCCTGCTGGTGATGCTGCCCGGCAGGATGCGCGCGCGTGCGGCCCGGACCACCTCGGCGGGCGCGGTGTGGTTCGGCGGCCCGCACGGCGGCGAGCAGGGTGGCGTCGCCCCCGGTCCGGTGCTGGTGGGCCGGGGGGCTCCCCGGGAGCCGCGGGTCGACTGGGTCTCGCTGGCCGAGCTCGCCGAGCCGGGCCGGCACGTCGGCGGGGCGTCGGCGCGATGGTGACGGTGCTGCCGGCCCTGAGCCCGGCACAGGCCGACGACCTCCGGGAGGCGCTGCGCGCCGCGGACCGCCGCAGCGGCCTGCGCTTCGCGGCCTACCTCGGACCGGCCATCGGCCCGCGCCGCCACTTCGCCGAACGGCTGCACGCCGCGCTGGGCGAGGAGGCCGACAGGGCCGTGCTCGTCTTCGTGGACCCCGGAGGGCGGGCGCTGGAGATCGTCACCGGTCTCCACGCCGGCCGGCGGCTCCCCGACCGGGAGTGCCGCCTGGCCGCGACGTCGATGGCGCTCGCCCTCGGTGCGGGAGATCTGGCGGGCGGGCTCGTCTCCGGCGTGGGGCTGCTGGCGGATCTCGCTTCGCGCCGCAGATGACCTTCTCGCATAATCGGGTAGTGCTGAAGATCGTGCGCGACACGCTGGCGGGTCACGTCTCCGGGGGAGGCACGGTGAGGCAGGAGCAGGACGAGGTCGTCGCCTACATCGCGGCGGTCCTGGCCGAGGTGCGCGGCGACATCGGCAGGGCGGACCGCAAGGCCGCGGTCCTGGCGGCGGCGGCCGTCCTCGGCGTGCTGCTGGGCAACCGCTACGGGCCGGACGGGCTGCCCAGCCAGGTGGAGTGGCTCTGGTGGGCGGGCGTCTTCTTCTGCGTGATGGGGGTCCTGATGCTCGCCGGCGCCCTCTACCCCCGCAGTGCGCGGCTCGCCGGGCAGGCGGTGGAGCGCCGCCGCTCCTACGCGGGCCGACTCTACGACGAGGACCCCCACGCCGGCGAGGCCCCGGTGGAGGACTCCCGCGCCGGCGCGTTCGCCCGCAGCGCGCTCGCCGACCTGAGGGCCCGCACGGCGGCCCAGGACACCCGGGTCCGGGCCGACCGGCTCGTGCTGGACATCAGGAGGCTCAGCTCCGTCGCCGACGCCAAGAAACGCTACGTCCGCAGGGGCGTGATCCTGTTGGTGATCTCCCTCTGCTGCTGCGCGCTCTCGGTGACGGTCGGCCAGGCCATGACGTCGTGGGACTTCTTCGGCAGGCCCATGGCCCCCGCCGTCCAGCCGACGCCCGCGGCGGGCCCGTGCGTCCCGTCCGGCACCTGTGACAGGTCCTCCTACGGTCAGGCCCGCAGCAGTTTCACCAGATAGGTGCTGATGTCCGTCAGCAGGGTCGAGGGGGCCAGGGGCGCGGCGGCGACGGCGGAGAACAGGCTGGGCAGCCCCGGCAGGGGGAAGCCGTCGTCCCTGGCGGCCTCCTCGCCCACCGCGTTCTTGCCGAGGATCGCCCGGCTGCGCTGCCAGGCGTCAAGGACCTCCTCGGGGGAGGGCACACCGAACCCGTGGCCCACCGGGGCCGCGTGGCGCAGCCGTACCAGGGGGGTGTCGGCGAAGGCCAGCGCGGCGCGGGCGCGCACGCCGAGGTCCTCGCGGCGCTCCGGCTCCACCCAGTCCATCGCGGTGCAGGGGGTGCGGCAGGTGGCCACGCAGGTGGCGAGCGCGCCCGCCACCTGGCTGTGCTGCCGGTCGAAGTAGGCCCGCCAGCCCTCGGCCGGCTCCCCGGCCACCCGCAGGGTCCGGTTGGTGGCCGACTGCTCCGACTTCGTGTGGTCGCACTCGCGCTCGCCGATCACGCCGAACCTGCTGCCCGGCGCGCTGAGCCCGCGCGGCCAGCGCGCCGGGTCACCCGCGTTGCCGAGCAGCGGCTCGAAGGCGAGCAGCGGCAGGTATTCGCTGGCGATGTGGATGGCGGCGACCATGGGGCTCAGCTCGCGCCGGTGCCACCGGACCGCGATCACCTCCAGCAGCAGCCCGTAGGCGGGCCGCAGCGACTCCAGGGCGCCGCGCGGCTGCTCCCGCGGCGTCTGCGGCATGGTGCACGCCCGCGCCCGGCGCCTCAGGTCGCTGGGTACGGCCCGCGCCTCGGCGGCGAAGTCCTCCGCGTCGAGGGAGAGCAGCCGCTGCCCGAACTCGCACACCGCCTCGATGTCGCCGGCGTCCTCGACGACGTCCACGGCGAGTGCCCCGAGGTCGGCGAAGGCGTGCCTGCGCGCCAGGGAGACGAGTAGATCGCGTGCTGATTCCACTTGATCACCTTCTCACGGGGCGCGGATCCCGGGTCACCTTATCCGGCCATAGCGGGATATTGACATGTTCTTGCAGGTAGGGACCATTTTTACCATCAACTGGCGGTGGCCGGCGCACTGATCACGGCGCCGCGGCCCGCCCGCCCGGCCCGGACGGCACCGCTGGGACGATAGACCGCCAGGTAGGCATGGACAGGTAGGCGCGGCACAGATGCGCACCACCGTGCCGGTGGAC
>NZ_JBSFPS010000068.1:0-38410 GCF_053588315.1 Streptosporangium sp. NPDC003464
CGACGCCGGGCTCGTCCAGGCCGATGACGACCTGCAGGGGGAAGACGAGGTCGCCGTACAGGTCGCGGTGGAGGGCGTTCCAGTCGCCCTGGCGGCGCCCATGACCGTTCCCACCCGCGGGTCCGCCACCTCGGCCAGGCCGGGGACGGGGACAGCGATGGACAAAGGAACGCCAATCCCTTGATTGCTCATGACGGTGACGGCTCTCCGCCCGCGGGGCCCTCGCGGACAGGGCACCGCGGTGGCCTGCGGACCCCGGGGCGTCCGCCGGTGCCGACCGGCCGGGTGTGACGACGGTCCGGCCCGGCCCGTCTCGGTGAGGGCCGCGTGCTCGGCAGGAGCCGGCGGAGGCAGGGAGCGCCCTCGACGGGCGCTGGGGAGCGGGCGGGGATCAGCCCGTCGGACCGGCCGCCGTGACCACGGACGCGCCTACGGGCACGGGCCGTCTGGAAAGCGCCCGCCGAACTGTGCAGGATGCCAGCATTCGTCCCTCATCCGTTCGCCAGCGGCGTCCCTGGAAGGGAGCCTCGTCTCTGTCCGCCGGTGGCGTCCTCGGAAGGATCTCCACCGCGATCACTCAGAGTTTCCGATCAGCCACTTTGCGTGTCAACGAAGGAGAAATGTCGGCGTGGCGCAGGATGGGGACACATCGGCGGCCGCGGCTCATGCGGCGGTGACGGCGGTGCCGCCACGGCGGCAGCGGGACATTGCACACTCAACCCACCCGAACGGCGCCGTTCCACGGCTGCCCGCCAAAGGGGGGCGCGGCAGCGAGTGCCCTGGTACGGCGGGGCGGCCGTGGCCGTCGTCCGGCCCGGCCGTCCCACACCTTGACCGAGCGATGAACTCCAGCCACCCTGCCCTCGCCCGGCGCGCGCCGGGCGAGGGTCACGGGCGTGTTCAGACGCAGGCCGTACGGACGACGTCCGCCAGACGGCCCGCCATCAGCTCGGCCTGCTCGGCCGAGGCGGCCTCGACCATGACGCGGATCATCGGCTCGGTGCCGCTCGGGCGGATCAGCACCCGGCCGGTCTCCCCCAGCTCCGACTCCGCCGCCGCGACCGCGGCCGACAGCTCCGGAACCGAGGCCTTCGCCCGGTCCACGTCCTTGACGTTGATCAGGATCTGCGGCAGCCGGGTCATCACCGACGCCAGCTCCGCCAGCGACCGGCCCTCACGCGCCATGACCGCCAGCAGCTGGAGCGAGGTCAGCAGACCGTCTCCGGTGGTGGCGTGGTCGAGCATGAGGACGTGACCGGACTGCTCCCCGCCGAGGTTGTAGCTGCCGGCCTTCATGGCCTCCAGCACGTAACGGTCGCCCACGGCGGTCTCGACCACGTCGATGCCCGCGTTCTTCATCGCGAGCTTGAAGCCCAGGTTGGACATGACCGTGGCGACCACGGTGTCTCCCGCCAGCTCCCCCCGGGCGTGCATCGCCAGGGCGAGCACGGCCATGATCTGGTCGCCGTCGACCACCTCGCCGGTGTGCGAGACCGCCAGGCAGCGGTCGGCGTCGCCGTCGTAGGCGATCCCGACGTCCGCGTTGCGGGAGACGACGACCTGCTGGAGCTTGTCCAGGTGGGTGGAGCCCACCCCGGCGTTGATGTTGAGGCCGTCGGGGCGCGCCCCGATGGTCTCCACCGTCGCGCCGGCCCTGCGCAGCGCCTCGGGGGCCACCGTGTGGGCGGCGCCGTGGGCGCAGTCGAGGACCACGTTCAGGCCGGTCAGGTCACCGGAGAGCGTGGACAGCACGTGGGACACGTAACGGTCGGCTTCGCCGTGCGCGTCGCGCACGCGGCCGACCGAAGCGCCGACAGGGCGCTCCCACTTCTCACCGAGCCGCTGCTCGATCTCGTTCTCCACCGCGTCGGGCAGCTTGTAGCCGCCGCGGGTGAGGAACTTGATCCCGTTGTCCGGGGCGGGGTTGTGGGAGGCGGAGATCATCACGCCCATGTCGGCTCCGAGAGCCGTGGTGAGGTATGCGACCGCCGGGGTGGGCAGCACGCCGAGCCGGAGAACATCCACGCCAGACGACGCAAGGCCGGCGACCACAGCGGCCTCCAGGAATTCTCCTGAAGCCCGCGGGTCCCGGCCCACGACGGCGACGGGGCGGCTGTGCCGCCCGGCGCTGGCATTGAACGCCCCGGCATCGCCGAGGACATGAGCCGCGGCCACGGACAGGTCCATGGCGAGCTCGGCCGTGAGGTCGCTCCCCGCGACCCCACGTACCCCGTCGGTGCCGAAAAGGCGCCCCAACTTAACGCTTGCTGTACTGCGGAGCCTTGCGGGCCTTCTTGAGACCGTACTTCTTGCGCTCGGTGGCGCGGGCGTCACGGGTCAGGAAGCCGGCCTTCTTCAGCGGAGGACGGTTGACCTCGACGTCCAGGATGGCCAGCGCGCGGGCGAGGCCCATGCGCAGGGCACCGGCCTGGCCGGTCACGCCGCCGCCGCTGATGCGGGCGATGACGTCGAACTGGTCCTCGGCGCCGAGCACCACGAAGGGCTCGTTGACGATCTGCTGGTGGACCTTGTTCGGGAAGTAGCCGTCAAGCGGGCGGCCGTTGATCGTCCACTTGCCGGTGCCCGGCACGATGCGGACGCGGGCGACGGACTCCTTACGGCGACCCGTGCCGTAGGAGTTGCCCGTGGTGATGGGCTTACGGACGGCGGCCTCGCCGCTGACAGTGGACTCGGAGGTGTACTCGGAGGGGAACTCCTCCGGGGAGTACTCCTGCTCGGCCTCGATGGGCGTCTCGACACCGGTGGACTCAGCCACGGTTCTCCTCTTACTTTCCTACTCGGCGTCGGCCGTCGGCCAACGCTGCTGGCGATAAGCAGCTAGCGACTACTGGGCGATCTGGGTGAGCTCGAAGGGCACCGGCTGCTGGGCCTGGTGCGGGTGCTCAGAGCCGGCGTAGACCTTGAGCTTCTTGATCATCTTCCGGCCGAGGGCGTTCTTGGGGAGCATGCCCTTGACGGCCTTCTCGACGGCGCGGTCGGGGCGCTTCTCCATGAGCTCGCCATAGGTCACCGAACGCAGACCACCGGGGTAGCCCGAGTGACGGTAGGCCTTCTTCTGCTCGAGCTTGTTGCCGGTCAGCGCAACCTTGTCGGCGTTGATGATGATGACGAAGTCACCGGTGTCGACGTGGTTGGCGAAGGTCGGCTTGTGCTTACCGCGAAGCAGGATCGCGACGTGGCTGGCCAGCCGGCCAAGCACGATGTCGGTGGCGTCGATGATGTGCCACTGACGCTCGACTTCGGCAGGCTTGGGTGTGTACGTGCGCACGGTCGTATGCCTTCTTTGCTCGCGTCTTCGGCGCTGTCGGAACTGACAGCAACGTGGTCGGTAGGTGCGGGCACACGACAGCCCGGACCTCCCGTCTCCCTGAAGGGAGATGACGCCGGACGCGCCGCGTATCGGTCTGCTGAGGGAGACCAATTCGCACACAACGAACTAGCAGGATACCGGCGCGGACGAGCATGGGTCAAAAAGACGCGACTCTTAGCCGGTGTCCCTGGGCAGTCTACCGGCGACAGGGGACTGGTCGGGAACGGCACACTCGGCCCGCACAGAACGGTTCCGACACTTTCTCGACATTCTCTTCTTCCTCAAAGCAAACATCTCTATCTTTGACAGCGGTATGTGGCAGCCCACTCACCCCCGGCATGCCCAGCGGACCAGCCTGCGCCGCATGGGGCTGTTCGCGTGCCTCATGACGGTGCTGCTGCTGGGCTTCCTCATCGGCCGTGGCAGCCGCGGCGAGGAGACCCCCAGCCAGATCTACCTGAACAACGCCGGGCCGACGGAGCCGACGCCCACCGCCGCGACCGCCGGACGGCTCGGCCGCCGCGCCCCGCTCGCCCGGGTCGCCCGTCCCTCCGCCACCCCCGTGACGACGACGCGGCAGCCCACACCACGCACCACCCGGGCCGCCCGCGACCCGCTCGACGAATACGCCGACGGCGACTCCCACTACATCCTCAACGGCGAGGGAGGACCGGACACCTCCGCCGTCTCCACCCCCCTGACCGCGATGGAGAAGGCGATCATCCGCCTCACCAACGCCGAGCGCCGGCGGCACGGCTGCGCTCCGCTCCGCGTCGACAGGCGGCTGGTCGCCTCGGCCAGGAGCCACTCGGAGGAGATGGCCAAGAGCGGCACCTTCTCCCACAACTCCCCCGACGGCGCCTCGCCCTGGGAGCGGATGGAGGCCGCCGGCTACCGCGACGGAGGCGCGGAGAACATCGGTCGCGGCTACGCCTCGGCCACCGAGACGGTGCGGAGCTGGATGGCCACCAGCAGCCACCGGGGCAACATCCTCAACTGCAAGCTGACCGCCACCGGCGTCGGGACGATGGAGGGCCCGGGCGGTCCCTGGTGGACACAGGACTTCGGCTACTCCTGAGCCAATCGGCTCCGATCCCGGGCTAGTCTCGGCGCATGGGTTTTCCCGGGGAGCCGCCGCGCCGCCAGCCGTACGTCCAGCCTGACGCGTCGCCACCCGCACAGGGTGAGCGCTGGTTCGAGCCCGCACCGCAGGGCCACAGTCCCGGCGGCCCCGGTGCCGCGCCCTACGGCCGCGATCGTGACGGTTTCGACGCCGCTCCCCATGGCCGCGGCCCGGACGGTTTCGACGCCGGGCCGTACGACCGCGGCCCGGACGCGCCCCACGGCCACGGCCCGGACGGTTTCGACGCCGGGCCGTACGGCCATGGCCCGGAGGCGCCCCACGGCCACGGCCCGGACGGTTTCGACGCCGGGCCGTACGGCCATGGCCCGGAGGCCGGATCCCACGGCCGCGGCCCGGACGGCCCCGCGACGCCGGCCAGGCCCGCCCGGCCCGGGCGGCAGGAGCCGCCGCAGGAGCCCCGGCAGGCGATGTGGAGCCCCTACGACGAGGGCCCGCGCTCCCGGCGGCCGATCTTCATCGCGGTCGGCGCGCTCGGCGTGCTGGTCGCCGGAGGCGTCGGCCTGGCCATGCTCGCCAACTCCGACCCGGCCCCGCAGTCCGCTACGGCGAGCCCGCCGTCCCGGATCTCCAACGCGCCGGTCCCCAACAACCCGGGCGACAAGTTCGGGTTCGCCGCCTCCCGCACCACCGACCCCTATCCGCTGACGCTGAAGGAGGTGTTCAAGCGCGCGAATGTGTCACACGGCGGCCGGCGCTACCTGATGACCATCAGCAGGCTCGACAAGAAGTGCAAGGACGCCGTGGTGGGCAGCAAGCTGCAGAAGGCCCTCACCGCGGGCAAGTGCACCCAGATCCTGCGCGCCAGCTTCCGCGACGCCTCAGGAAAGATCATCGGCACCGTGGGGGTCGCCAACCTCAGGACGTCGGCGGCGGCCTCCAAGGTCGTCTCGGTCGGAGCCGGCAAGTCCCGGGAGGAATACCTCAAGGCGCTTCCAGGCAAGGATAAAGTCACCAAATTTCTCGGCACGGGAGAGGCGTTCGCGGGCGGATGGACCCACGGGCACTACGCCGTGATGGTCTGGTTCCAGTACAAGGACGGCCACCTGCCGAAGAAGACCGAGGTCAAGAAGCTCAACCAGGCGGCCTTCGGGGCCGCCGACGCCACCGTCTCGCCCGCTCTGGAGTCCCGCTCGCTGACCGGGAGACGGCCCTGAGCGGTGGCTTGTCCCCCTCGATTTCCGCCGCAGAACCGGCGGGCGATACGGCCGGGAACGCCCATACCCGCATGACGATCTCCGGCTATCGCTACGCTTCGACGTATGCGTGGCCAGGAATCCGGGTCCGAGCACGAACGCGTAGCCGAGGGTTCGGCCGCACCGGCGACGCCTCCGCCGAGTTTCGGCCAGCCTTCGCCGCACGTGCCCCAGACCGATCTCACAGGTGACGATCAGCCCTACGACCCCTCGGCGTGGCCGACGCCGGCACCCGGGACCACCCAGCCGTGGACGGTCCCCGGTGACAACGGCGCCCCCTACGACTGGTTCGCCGACCCCGAGGACGACCTCCCCACCCCGTGGCCCGGCGCGCCGCGGCCTGACCGTCCCGCGTCTCCGGAGCCACCGGGGCCGGCGCGGTCCGACCTCCCCCGCCCGGACCCCCAGCTCCCGCCCTGGGCCGGCTCCCCGGCCCCCGGCGAGCCGGCTCCTCCGCCGTGGACGGCGGCACCCGCCCCCGGCCCGTCCGGACCGCAGTGGTCAGGGCCGCCCACGCCCGGTGGACCCTCCGCCCCACAGTGGGCCGAACCCTCCGCACCCGGCGGACCCTCCACCCCACAGTGGGCCGAACCCTCCGCACCCGGCACCCCGTCCAGGCCACCCGTCCCCGGCGGACCGGCACCCCAACCATGGGCAGGCGCACCCGCCCCCGGCCCGTCCAACCCCTCCGGCCCGCAGTGGGCCGAGCCGCCCATGCCCGGCGGACCCTCCGCCCCGCAGTGGGCCGAGCCCTCCGCACCCGGCACTCCGTCCAGGCCACCCGTCCCCGGCGGACCGGCACCCCAACCATGGGCAGGCGCACCCGCCCCCGGCCCGTCCAACCCCTCCACCCCGCAGTGGGCCGAGCCCTCCGCACCCGGCACCCCGTCCGGGCCACCCCCACCCGTCCCCGGCCCTTCCGGACCGCGGTGGTCAGGGCCGCCCGCACCCGGCGGACCCTCCGCCCCGCAGTGGGCCGAGCCGCCCATGCCCGGCGGGCCCTCCGGACCACCAGCACCCGGCCCGTCCAACCCGTCCGGGCCGCAGTGGTCAGGGCCGCCCGCACCCGGCGGGCCGTCCAGTCCCTCCGGAGCGCAGTGGCCGGGGCCGTCCGCGCCTCCGGGGCCGTCCGGGCCGCCCGGCGCCCCACCGCTGTCCAACGCGCCGATCGTGCCCGGGGCACCGCCGTGGCAGCCGCCGCCGGCCTTCACGGCCGCCGCCGCGGGCATGCAGGTGTGGCCCTCCTCTCCGGACGCCCCTGGCACCCCGCAGTGGCCCGCGGCCACCGGTGAGCCGGTCTGGTCCGACTCCGATGAGACGGCCGCCGGTCCGGGCGGGGCCGGTGACGTCGCCGTCTGGCCGCCCGACCCGGACGGCCTCGACGAGAACACCGTCAACGTCCGTGCGGCCATGTCCGCCGTACCGGGTCACCAGGGGCCCGCGAGCCCCCCGCCCCCTCCGGGGCCGGACCCGCATGCCCACGCCTCGGGAGCCGTCTCCGGCCCGGTGCCACCGTCCGGGCCGGACGCCGCCCTCACCCCTCCGGGGCCGGATGTCTCCACCGCTCCCACCGTGGCTGGAGCGGGCGCTCAGCCTCCCGTCCCGCTGCCCGCGCCCGGAGCGGCCACCCAGCCCTCGGTGCCCGCGCCCGCCGCGCAGAGCCCGGCCTCCCAGCCGGAGCCGACGCCCCAGGCGCCCCCGCCGTCCGCTGAGTCCGTCACCGGCACCCCGGCGCCGTCCCCCGCTCCAGCGGACCAGTCCGCCGACTCGGCCGCGCGGTCCCCCGAACCCGAGATGCCGGCGCTGCCACCGCCGCCCGGGGACCAGCCCACCCCGCCGGGCGGCATACCGATGATCGCTCCGCCGTTCCCGAACGTCCCGGCGTCGACGGCGCCGGCGGCACCGCAGTCGGGGCCCTCGACCGGGGTCATGGAGCTGCGCGGCCCGTTCACCCCGCCCTCGGCGGTCGTGTCCGAGGTCGTGGCCGCTCCCCCCGCCCCGCCGGGCCGCAGCAGGACCGCCACCCTGCTGATCGCGGCCGTGGTGGCGGTCGTGGTCGGCGGCATCGGCACCGGCGCCTTCTTCGCCTACCAGTCGTTCAGCGGCAAGGAGACCGCCGGCGCGGCCCCGTCGGCGGTCTCCACCCCCGAGGCCGTCGACCCCACCGAGGATCCCGCTCCGGACGAGCCCGAACCGGTGAACACCACGATGCTCAACTCCGAGAAGACCGACCCCGGCAAGATGACCGTGGCCGACGCCTTCAGCAAGAAGGTCACCCTGGCCGGGACGACTTTCGTCCGGGTCAAGACCGACGTCACCCAGCAGTGCCAGAAGGCGGCGGCCGGCAAGTTCGCCAGCGCGCTGCGCAGCAAGGACTGCCGCCGGGTGCTGCGGGCCACATACGTCGACAGCAAGCGGAAGTACGCCGTGACCACGGGGATCGCGGTGCTGCCCACCCGGGAGTCCGCCGTCGAGGTCGACCAGGCCAAGAACCTCGGCAGCAACCTGTGGTTCCGCGGCCTGCCGGGCACCCCGGGCACCGGCGCCGAGCGCGTGCACATCGCGGGCGGTTACGCGGCCGGGCTGGTGTGGGGCCGCTACATCGTGTTCAGCTACGCCACCTTCAGCGACGGTCACACCCCGACGGCGAAGGAGAAAAACCTCGGCAAGGTCAGCGGCGCCTTCCGCGACCAGACCACCAAGGTCATCGAGCGCCGCGTGACGAGCTGAGCCAGGCGTCCGTCAGACGCTGAGCGTGCGCACCCGGCGGGTCTCCACGGCCCGCCGGGCCAGCTCCCCGGCCCCGGGGTAGCGCACCTCCTCCAGGCAGAGGCCATGCGCCGGTGCCACGTGCACCCCGGAGTCCCGTACGGCCCGCGTGAGCACCTGTCCGGGCCAGTCCACCGGGAGGCGTCCCTCCCCGACGGGCAGCAGCGACCCGATGAGGGCCCGGACCATCGAGTGGCAGAACGCGTCGGCCACCACTGTCGCGACGAGGAGGCCGTCCTCCTGGACCCAGTCGAGCCGCTGCAGCTCGCGGATCGTGGTCGCGCCCTCGCGCTTCTTGCAGAAGGCGGCGAAGTCGTGCTCGCCCAGCAGGGCGGCCGCGGCCGCGTTCAACCGGTCGAGGTCGAGCGGCCGGGCGTACCAGAGGACCTCGCGGCGGCGGAGCGGGTCGACGCCGCCCGGAGCGTCGCAGACCCGGTAGGCGTAGCGCCGTGACATCGCGGAGAATCGTGCGTCAAAGCCCTCAGGAGCCACCGTAACGCGATAAATCCTGACATCGGGGGGCAGAACCCCGGCCAGCCGTCTACGGAGGCTGGAGAGCCTCTCATCGATGTCCGCCGGGATCCCGGTCCCGGAGCCGGCGGCCGTCGCGGAGAGGGAGTCGGCCGCCATCCGGGCGGAGGCGGCCCCAGGGTCCGCCCCGGCGCCGGAGTCCGCCCCGCGAGCGGGAGCCGTCGCGGGGACAGAAGCCGTCGCGGAAGCGGGAGCCGTCGCGGAGCCGGAGCCGGTCTCAGAGGCCGGCCCGGAGGCGGCGGCCCTCCCGGGGGCCGAGCCCCCCGTGGAGGCGACGGCCCGGCGGCTGTGCCTGGTCTCCAGCGCCTCGAACGCCCCGGCCTCCAGATCCACGTGGGCCACCTGACCCCGGGCGTGCACGCCGGCGTCGGTCCGCCCGGCGACGGTCAGCGCCGGCGGCTCGGGGAGCCGGAGAATCTTGCCGAGCGCCCCCTCGATCTCCCCCTGGACCGTCCGCCGGCCCGGCTGCTTCGCCCAGCCGGAGAAGTCGGTGCCGTCGTATGCGAGATCCAGGCGCAGCCGTACCACGATGTTCCTCCCGGAGAACGGAACGGGCCCGGCACCTCCCGCGAGGGAGCGCCGGGCCCGTTCACCGGACCTGAAAGATCAGGCGTTGTCCTTCTTGGCCTCGGCCTCGGTCTCCTCGGCGGGAGCCTCGGCGCTCTCCTCGGCGGCCTTCGGCTCCTCGGTGACCTCGGCGGTCTCCTCGGCCTTGGGCTCCTCCGCCTTGGGGGCCTCGGCGGCAGCCGGAGCGGCGGCCGGGACCTTGCCGGTGCGGACCGTGTTCAGCGGCTCGGAGACCAGCTCGATGACGGCCATGGGAGCGGCGTCACCCTTACGGGCGCCGATCTTCGTGATGCGGGTGTAGCCACCGGGACGCTCGGCGAAGGTCGGTGCGATCTCCGTGAACAGGTGGTGGACCACGCCCTTGTCACGGACGACGGTCAGCACCTGGCGACGGTTGTGCATGTCGCCCTTCTTCGCCTTGGTGATCAGCCGCTCCGCCAGCGGGCGCAGGCGCTTGGCCTTGGCCACGGTGGTCGTGATCCGACCGTGCTGGAACAGCTGGGTGGCGAGGTTCGACAGGATCAGCCGCTCGTGAGCCGGGCTTCCGCCGAGACGGGCACCCTTTGCGGGCTGAGGCATTTCGTTCTCCTTGAGAGTGAACCCGCCCCGGCCGTACTAGGTACCGGGGTCGGGCCGGGGAGTCGCTCGATCCCCGTTACAGAAAAATCAGTACTGCTCGGTCTCGACGTACGCGCTGTCGTCGTCGTCGTAGCCGCCGCCGGCCACCGCGCTGGGGTCGAACCCGGGCGGGGAGTCCTTCAGCGCGAGCGTCATCTCGTGCAGCTTCTGCTTGACCTCTTCGATGGACTTGGCACCGAAGTTACGGATGTCCAGCAGGTCCTGCTCGCTGCGGGCCACGAGCTCACCCACGGTGTGGATGCCCTCGCGCTTGAGGCAGTTGTAGGAGCGGACCGTGAGGTTCAGCTCCTCGATCGGCAGCGCCAGGTCGGCGGCCAGGGCCGCGTCCGTCGGCGACGGGCCGATGTCGATGCCCTCGGCCTCGACGTTCAGCTCGCGGGCGAGACCGAACAGCTCGACGAGGGTCTTACCGGCCGAGGCCACCGCGTCGCGGGGCTTCATGCACGGCTTGGTCTCGACGTCCAGGATCAGACGGTCGAAGTCGGTGCGCTGCTCGACACGGGTCGCCTCGACCTTGTAGGTGACCTTGAGCACCGGGGAGTAGATGGAGTCGATCGGGATACGGCCGATCTCCTGGCCCGGCTGCTTGTTCTGCGCCGCGGAGACGTAGCCGCGACCGCGCTCGACGGTCAGCTCCATCTCCAGCTTCGCCTTGCCGTTGAGGGTGGCGATGCGCAGCTCGGGGTTGTGCACCTCGACACCGGCCGGGGGCGCGATGTCGGCGGCGGTGACGTCGCCGGGGCCCTGCTTGCGCAGGTACATCACCACGGGCTCGTCGTGCTCGGAGGAGACGACCAGTTCCTTGAGGTTGAGGATGATGTCGGTGACATCCTCCTTGACGCCCGGGACGGTCGAGAACTCGTGCAGCACGCCCTCGATGCGGATGCTGGTCACGGCCGCGCCCGGGATGGACGACAGCAGCGTGCGCCGCAGCGAGTTGCCGATGGTGTAGCCGAAGCCCGGCTCCAGCGGCTCGATGATGAACTTGGACCGGGTCTCCTCGAGGGACTCCTCAAGGAGGGTCGGCCGCTGAGCGATCAGCATGTGGGATCTCCCCTTGCATGGCGGCGCCCGCTATTTGACGCCGCTCGAAACAACAGCATAGGTGCCGTACGGCGGACCGCACGGCACCCCTGTGAGCTACTACTTGGAGTAGAGCTCGACGATCAGCTGCTCCTGGACCTGGGTGTCGATCTGCTGACGGACCGGGAGCTGGTGGATCAGGACGCGCATGGCCTCCGGGGCCACGCCCAGCCAGGCCGGGAACGTCTTGTCACCGGAGGTGGCGCGGGCCACCTCGTAGGGCAGAAGGTTGCGCGAGCGCTCGCGGACCTCGACGATGTCGTGCTCGCGGACGCGGTACGACGGGATGTCGACCTTCTTGCCGTTCACCAGGATGTGGCCGTGACGGACCTGCTGGCGGGCGGCGTCGCGGGACTCGGCGAAACCGGCGCGGTAGACCACGTTGTCGAGACGGCTCTCCAGGATCTGGAGGAGGTTCTCGCCGGTCTTGCCGCCCTTGCGGTTGGCTTCCTCGTAGTAGTTGCGGAACTGCTTCTCGAGGATGCCGTAGATGCGGCGGGTCTTCTGCTTCTCCCGGAGCTGGAGCTGGTACTCCGACTCCTTCGGACGGCCGCGGCCGTGCTCACCCGGCGGGTAAGGACGGATCTCGATGGGGCACTTCGCGGACTCGCACTTCTTGCCCTTGAGGAAGAGCTTGGTCTTCTCCCGACGGCAGAGCTTGCAGTCCGCACCCGTGTAACGAGCCATTTTCTATCTTCTCCTGGGCGTCAGACGCGACGGCGCTTGGGCGGACGGCAGCCGTTGTGCGGCACGGGGGTGACGTCCTGAATGGAGCCAACCTCGAGGCCGGTCGCCTGCAGCGAACGGATGGCGGTCTCACGGCCGGAACCGGGGCCCTTGACGAAGACGTCGACCTTGCGCATGCCGTGCTCCATGGCGCGGCGAGCGGCGTTCTCGGCGGCCATCTGCGCGGCGAACGGGGTGGACTTACGGGAGCCCTTGAACCCGACGTGGCCGGCGCTGGCCCAGGAGATCACGTTCCCGCTCGGGTCGGTGATCGAGACGATCGTGTTGTTGAACGTGCTCTTGATGTGGGCGTGCCCGTGAGCGACGTTCTTCTTTTCCTTGCGGCGCACCTTCTTCGGGGCACCCTGGCGGCTCTTAGGAGGCATTCTTTGCCTTCACTCCTGAGGTCTTCGGTCCTGCGGCTGCGCGGACTACTTCTTACCGGGCTTCTTCTTGCCGGCCACGGTCTTCTTCTTGCCCTTACGGGTGCGCGCGTTGGTCTGCGTACGCTGACCGTGCACGGGAAGGCCACGGCGGTGCCGGATGCCCTGGTAGCACTGAATCTCGATCTTGCGACGGATGTCGGCCTGAACCTCGCGACGGAGGTCACCCTCGATCTTGAAGTTCGCCTCGATGTAGTCACGCAGCGGGACGAGCTCCTCGTCCGTGAGCTGGTGGACACGGAGGTCGCCGTTCACGCCGGTGGCCTTGAGGGTCTCGAGCGCACGGGTGCGGCCGATTCCGAAAATGTAGGTGAGAGCGATCTCCAGCCGCTTGTCGCGGGGGAGGTCGACGCCAACCAGGCGAGCCATGGTCGGGCATTCTCCTTCTTTGTGGCGGAGGTCCTGCGCCTCACTTCCCCTCCCCATGCCCGGGGTGAGGGCCCCGGCCTCCGACCGGGGGTCTCCTGCGTGGTCCGGCCTCCGGCCGCCTTCGCAGGTGTGAAGCGCGATTACTTTGCGGCCTCACATGGCTCGAGCCCGCCACCAGGAGCGGACTCTTGCAAGACCTGTTATCTGTGACTAGCCCTGACGCTGCTTGTGGCGCAGGTTGTCGCAGATCACCATGACGCGACCGTGCCGGCGGATCACCTTGCACTTGTCGCAGATCTTCTTGACGCTCGGCTTGACCTTCATAGTCCTTATTCGTCCCTCAGACGCTTACTTGTATCGGTAGACGATCCGCCCACGACTGAGGTCGTAGGGGCTCAGTTCGACGACAACCCTGTCGTCAGGAAGGATCCGGATGTAGTGCATCCGCATCCGCCCGCTGATGTGGGCCAGGACCTTATGGCCGTTGTCGAGCTGCACCCGGAACATCGCGTTCGGGAGCGACTCAACCACAGTGCCCTCGATCTCGATGGCGCCGTCCTTCTTGGCCATGTCCCTCGCGTTTCACTGATCGGTCGTCTGAGGCTTCGGAACACTAAGCAGCCGCGACCCAGCGCTTCGATGAGAGCGGCGGTTGCGAAACCGCCGATGCGCAATGGTCATAGTGAACCGAAAAAGGAGTGTACGGCACCGGGCGAGGAAATGCGAAACACACGGCCGGTACCTCGACACAACCGCTACTCAGGATACCCCAGATCCGAGGTGAGATACCCCGCACGGTACCGCGCGTGCACGATCACATTGTCATCGTAGGAGCGTCTGACCTGGTCGAAACTGCCGCCACAGGTCACCAGCCGCAGCCGCCTCTCCTCCGTCGAACCGTACACTCGATCGGCGGGGAAGCGGTCCTTGGGCGCCTGCTCCAGCCGCTCCACCGCGAAGACCGCCACGGTCCCGTCCCCGCGCGCCACCGCGATGGAGTCCCCCGGCCTGAGCTCGTCGAGCCGGGCGAACACCGCGGGCCCGGTCCTGGTGTCGAGGTGGCCGACGATGACCGCCGAGCCCGGCTCGCCGGGGGTCGGGCCCGCCCCGTACCAGCCCGCGACGTCGGCGTGGTCGAGCGGCGGTACAGCGAGCGTGCCGTCGCCCTTCAGCCCCAGCACCACCAGCGGAGCGTTCACCCCGATACTCGGGATCACGACGCGCGTCGGCTCGCCACGGCCCAGCCCCCACCCGAGCGGTGTCGGCAGGCCCGCTCCGCCGGACCCGTCCCGCCCGGCCACGGCCCGTCCGGGCTGCGCGCCCGCCGGAATGGTCACCGGCCGCCCATGCCCGTCCTCCGGAACGGCGGCGGCGCAGCCCGCCGCCAGCGCCAGGCCCGGGAGCGCGCGCAGGAGACGGCTGGGTCCGTGCCCGCCCGGAACGAGGCCCCGCCGATGCCCAGCATGAAATGTCCAGGCGGGCACGGAGGTCTAGTGATCGCTCCGCCGGCGGCGTCCGCGCGCCAGCGCGAAGCCCGCGCCCAGGGCCGTCATGACCGCGACCAGTGATCCGAAGATCCAGGCGGTACGGGCGGCGTCGTCGGCGACGGTCATCGCGAGGCCGCCGCCGCCGGTGTCCGGACCGCTGGTCGGGTGGGTGTCGTCGACCACGAAAGTGCCGTTGTACGGCCCGCCCTGGATGCAGCGGACGGTGATGGCGTAGGTGCCGGGGGCGGCGTGCGGGCTGATCCGCGCGCTGCCCTGCATGGCGTGGGCGTGCTGGCTGAGCCGCGCCGCGGTGGCGCGGAAGGCCGCCGAGTACGCGGTCGCCGGACTGTCGCACGGGCCCGAGGAGATGCTGACCCGCTGTCCCGGCCGGGCGGTCGACGGCGTGACCTCGACATCCCCGATACCGGTCATACCGGTGGCGAACACGACGGCCACCACGCTGCCCAGCACGGCTCCGGCCGTCGCCAGCGGGTCTCGACCGAGGCCCATCGCCCACCCCCACCTCACGGCCGGCTCAGCGGCCTGCCCAGACAACGATCATCTACCCGGTCCGGCCCGGGCCAACTGCCGCCGGCGGTAAAGCTCTGACACAACGCGGAAGACCCCCCGATGACCATGCATCGGGGGGTCCGGATGTGGCCCGCGCGGCGGCCGGCCCCGTGATCAGCGTGGCGGCCGGATCCGTGGCCCGCGCGGCGGCCGGCCCCGTTACCAGCGGGATGACCGGCGCGACGGCCGGCGCCTCAGAAGGCGTCGCCCCAGCCGCCGCAGTCGTCGAAGCGGTTGTCGCCCTCGCAGACGCGGATCTTGAAGTCGTCGAAGCCGTCGCTCTTCCTGAAGCCGCCGAACTTGTCGAAGTGCCGGACGCCGAAGGTCTTGTAGTACTTGACGTGGCTGCCGGAGCGGTCGTGCCACCTGAACCAGACGTAGCTGTACTCGCGGTCGCGGTCACGGTCGAACAGGTCGCCGAAGAACCAGTAGCGGCCGCCCTCCTTGTACCAGTAACCCTTGAAGGAGGACCGGCGGCCGAAGCTCTCGCCGCCGCCGAACTTCGAATAGTAGGGGCCGAAGAAGTGCTTGACCGGGCCCTTCGCCTGCAGGGTCTCGGACGCGCCGGGGCCACCGCCCGTGGCGGCCTGGGCGGGGGCCCCGGCCAGGCCGGCGGCGAGCGAGCCGGCGAGGGCGGCGCTGACGAGAAGGGTGCGGACCTTCATGTCTTCCTCCTGGGATGGGGTCCCGTTGTCGGGACACCGCTCACGTTAGGAAGACTTGACCCGGACTTCTGTGGAGGAATGCACGCTCGACGCCGAGCGTGGACTATTACGGATTGCGCTTGCCGCCCAGGCCGGTGGCGATGGTGGTCACCAGCAGCACCACTCCCCAGGGGCCCATCACCCACAGCGGCCAGGGGTAGGGGAAGTCGAAGCCGTCCGTCACCCCGAGGATCAGCCAGATCGCCCAGTTGATCCCGCTGGCCGTCCCCCAGGTGGCCCACATCGCCGTCAGGCCCTTGCGCTGCGCCTGACCGATGTCCCGGCGCTCCGGGCTGCGGGGCGCGGGCGCGGGGAGCCGGCCCAGGTCGACGTCGGGGAGGTCGGAGGTGAGCGTGGCGAGCTCGCCGTAGGTCCTGCTGGCGTAGAGCTGCTCCAGCCGCTCGTCGAACTCCTCGACGGTGAGCCGGCCCTGTGCGTAGTGCTCCCGCAGGACCTCGGCGACTCTGTCCCGGTCTCCGTCCGATGCCCGCATCTCCGGACCAGCCGCCATCATCAACCACATCCGCTCACCCGGGGGCAGTGTTATCTAGCCCGCGTCTCCCAAAAGGCCGGCAAGCCGCTCCTTACCCCCGTCAAGAGCGGTCAGTACCCAAGGTCCATTATGTGTCACCGCGACGCTGTGCTCGAAGTGTGCAGACACCTTGCCGTCGACCGTGATGACGGTCCAGTCGTCGGACAGCACCTTGGTCCGGTCGGTGCCGAGGTTCACCATCGGCTCGACGGCGAAGCACATGCCCGGCTCGAAGCGCGGCCCCCGGCCCGGCTTGCCGTGGTTGGCGACCCACGGGTCCATGTGCATCTCGGTGCCGATGCCGTGCCCGCCGTACTCCTGGGGGATGCCGTAGCGGCCCTGGGAGCGGACGTACTTCTCCACCTGGTGGCCGATGTCGGACAGGTGGCGGCCCACGGTGAGGGCGGCGATGCCGCGCCACATGGCCTCCTCGGTCACCCGCATCAGCTCGGTCAGCGCGGGGTCCACCTCCCCCACGGGGACGGTGATGGCCGAGTCGCCGTGCCAGCCCTCCAGGATGGCGCCGCAGTCGATGGAGATGATGTCGCCCTCCCGCAGCGCCCGCCGGTTGCTCGGGATGCCATGGACGACCTCCTCGTTCACCGACGCGCAGATCGTCGCCGGGAAGCCCTGGTAGCCCTTGAAGGAGGGGATCGCCCCCTCGTCCCGGATCGCCTTCTCCGCGATCACATCGAGGTCCAGCGGCGTCATCCCGGGACGGACGCTCTCTCTGAGCAGTTGCAGCGTCCGGCCGACCACCAGGCCCGCCGCCCGCATCTTCTCCAGCTGCTCAGGCGTCTTTATCTGAATTCCGTGCTTGTTCTTCTTGAACACGTGCACACCCCCCGGGGTGGTTCAACGGGCAATCCGGGAGCCCAATTCCCCCGATTGTGCCCTAAATGACAGCACGCCACCCATGGGAACCATGGGTGGCGTGCTGGGAAATATCTTCAGTCCGTGTAGGGACCCAAGGCCTCCATCGCGCGCTGGGTGACCTCTTCCACCGGGCCGGTCGCGTCCACCCCGACGAGGATGCCCTCGTCGGCGTAGAAGGAGACGAGCGGAGCGGTCTGCTCCTGGTAGACCTCCAGCCGGTGCCGGACGGTCGCCTCCTTGTCGTCGTCACGCTGGTAGAGCCGTCCACCGCAGGCGTCGCAGACGTCGTCCTTCTTGTCGTCGAAGTCGACGTGCCAGATGCGGCCGCACTGGCTGCAGGTCCTGCGGCCGGCCAACCGGCGCACGACTTCCTCGTCGTCGACCACGAGCTCCAGGACGATGTCCAGGGCGACACCGAACTCCGCGAGCATCTTCTTCAGGATCTCGGCCTGGGGCACGTTCCTGGGGAAGCCGTCGAGCAGGAAACCGTCCTGCGCGTCGCTCTCCGAGAGCCGGTCGCGGACCATCGCGATGGTGACCTCGTCGGGCACGAGGTCGCCACGGTCCATGTATTCCTTGGCAAGCTTGCCGAGCTCCGTGCCGCCCGAGACGTTGGCACGGAAAATGTCACCTGTCGAGATCTTCGGGATGGACAGGTTCGATGCGATGAACTGGGCCTGCGTCCCCTTACCCGCTCCGGGGGGCCCCACCAGGACGAGACGCACTACTTCAGGAAGCCTTCGTAGTTGCGCTGCTGAAGCTGGCTCTCGATCTGCTTCACCGTGTCAAGGCCGACACCAACCATGATCAGAATGCTCGTCCCTCCGAACGGGAAGTTCTGACTCGCGCCGACGAGCGCCAGTGCGACGATCGGCACCATGGAGATCAGGCCCAGATAGAGCGCACCGGGAGCAGTGAGTCGCGTGAGCACGTAGTTCAAGTACTCAGCCGTCGGCCGGCCCGGACGGATGCCCGGGATGAACCCACCGTACTTCTTCATGTTGTCGGCGACTTCAACGGGGTTGAAGGTAATGGACACATAGAAGTAGGTGAAGAAGACGATCAGCAGGAAGAAAGTGATCATATAGGCCGGAGTATCGCCCGTGACCAGGTTCTGCTGGATCCACTGGACGACCGCGTTCGGCTCTTCCTGGGAGTTGGCGAACAGCGTCGTGACGAGCTGCGGCAGGTAGAGCAGCGAGGAGGCGAAGATGACCGGGATGATGCCGGCCTGGTTCACCTTCAGCGGGATGTAGGTCGAGGTCCCGCCGTACATCCGGCGGCCGACCATGCGCTTGGCGTACTGCACCGGCACCCGGCGCTGGGCCTGCTCGACCATGACCACCAGGGCGATCATCGCGATACCGGTCACGATCACCACGGCGAAGACGAAGATGCCCTTCTGGCGGGCGATGTTCAGCAGCTCGGACGGGAAGGTCGCGACCACCGAGGTGAAGATCAGGATGGACATGCCGTTGCCGACGCCGCGGTCGGTGACCAGCTCGCCCAGCCACATGATGACGGCCGTGCCCGCGGTCATCGTGATCACCATCGTGACGATCAGGAAGACGTTGTCCTTGTCCATCAGGACGTCTTCCCGGCACTGCGGGAACAGCTGCCCGCTGCGTGCGAGGGCGATGAAGGCGGTCGACTGGAGGATCGCCAGCCCGATCGTCAGATAACGCGTATACTGGGTGATCTTGGTCTGGCCGGCCTGCCCCTCCTTCTTGAGGGCTTCCAGGCGCGGGATCACCACCACCAGAAGCTGAAGGATGATGCTCGCGGTGATGTACGGCATGATGCCGAGTGCGAACACCGACAGCTTCAGCAAGGCGCCACCGCTGAACAGCTGCACCATGCCGTAGATGTTGCCGGAATCACCCGCCTGTGCCTGCTGGAGGCATCGGGCGATGTTTTCGTTGTTGACACCCGGAGTCGGAAGAACCGAGCCGAGCCGGAACAGCGCGATGATGCCCAGTGTGAAGAGCAACTTCTTGCGCAGGTCCGGCGTACGGAACGCTCGGGTAAACGCGGTCAGCACGGTCCCTCCTGCGCGCCTGAAAGGCGAGGTCGGTCAGCGATGGTTCGGGGGTGGTCCATCTTTGCTATCTCAAGTCAGCGAGCCCACGGAAACGAGTTGAGGCCCACTATCCAGCGAACTCTAACGCACTACGGGCGCGGGGGCCCATTATGAGCCCCCGCGCCGCGTGATTATGCCTACAGCTCGGAGACGGAGCCCCCGGCAGCGGCGATCTTCTCCTTCGCGCTGGCGGAGAAGGCGTGCGCCTGCACGTTCAACGCCACGGAGATCTCGCCGGTTCCCAGAACCTTCACGAGCTGCCGCTTGCGGACCGCGCCCTTGGCGACCAGCGTCTCGACGGTGACGTCGCCACCCTCGGGGAACAGCTCGCCGAGCTTGTCCAGGTTGACGACCTGGTAGGTCGTCTTGAACAGGGCGTTGGAGAAGCCCTTCATCTTGGGCAGGCGGCGCTGGAGCGGGACCTGGCCACCCTCGAAGCCGAGGGGAACCTTGTTCCGGGCCGTCGTGCCCTTGGTGCCACGACCGGCGGTCTTGCCCTTGGACGCCTCGCCGCGGCCCTTGCGGACCTTCGACTTGTTGGCGCCGGGGGCCGGACGCAGGTGGTGGATACGGAGCGGACTGTTCTCTGCCATGTCAGTCGACCTCTTCCACGGTGACGAGGTGCGTCACCACGGAGACCATGCCGCGGATCTCCGGGCGGTCCTCCTTGACGACGACGTCGCCGATTCGCTTCAGACCGAGCGAGCGCAGCGAGTCGCGCTGGTTCTGCTTGCCACCGATCTTCGAGCGGACCTGAGTGATCTTCAGGCGTGCCATCGGCTAGCTCACCGCCTTAGCCGCCGCGGCCTCCGCGATACCCTCGGCGCGAGCCTTGAGCATGGCCTTGGGGGCGACATCCTCGATCGGCAGGCCACGGCGGGCCGCGATCTCCTCGGGGCGGCTGAGGCCCTTCAGAGCAGCCACGGTGGCGTGCACGATGTTGATCGGGTTGTCCGAGCCGAGCGACTTGGACAGCACGTCGTGGATGCCGGCGCACTCCAGCACGGCGCGCACCGGGCCACCGGCGATGACGCCGGTACCGGGCGAGGCCGGACGGAGGAAGACGACACCCGCGGCCTCTTCACCCTGCACGATGTGCGGGATGGTGCCCTGGATGCGGGGCACCCGGAAGAAGTGCTTCTTGGCCTCTTCGACGCCCTTGGCGATGGCCGCGGGAACTTCCTTGGCCTTGCCGTAGCCGACGCCGACCATGCCGTTGCCGTCACCGACGATGACGAGGGCGGTGAAGCTGAAGCGACGACCACCCTTCACGACCTTGGCCACTCGGTTGATCTTTACGACGCGCTCGATGTACGAGACGCCCTTGTCAGCGCTGCCACCGCGGCGATCGTCACGACGACCGTCACGCCGCTCGCCACCGGCGGCGCCACCGCGACGCGGAGCTCCAGCCATCAGTGGTTCCTCTTCTCGTTGCTCTTGTTAAGACGGGCCATCAGAACTCCAGCCCGCCTTCACGGGCGCTGTCCGCGAGGGCCGCGATGCGACCCGCGTAACGGTTTCCGCCACGGTCGAACACGACCGCGGTGATCCCGGCGGCCTTGGCCCGCTGAGCGAGAAGCTCGCCGACCTGCTTCGCCTTGTCGGTCTTCGCGCCGGAGTCCGCGCGCAGGGAGGACTCCATGGTGGAGGCGCTCACCAGCGTGTGGCCCTGGGCGTCGTCGACGATCTGCACGAACAGGTGTCGCGTGGAGCGGTTGACGACCATGCGCGGGCGCGCGGCCGTACCGACCACCTTCTTGCGGACTCGGCCGTGGCGGCGGGCCCGCGAGACGGCGCGGGCGGCCGTGTGCTTGCCGAACGCAGTCTTGCCAGCCATGCCTACTTACCAGCCTTTCCGACCTTGCGGCGGATAACCTCGCCCTGGTAACGCACACCCTTGCCCTTGTAGGGGTCGGGCTTGCGCAACTTGCGGATGTTCGCGGCGATCTCGCCGACCTTCTGCTTGTCGATGCCGTCCACGTGGAACAGGGTCGGCTTCTCGACGCGGAAGGTGACACCCTCGGGGGCGTCGACGATCACCGGGTGGCTGAAGCCGAGAGCGAACTCGAGCTGAGTCGGGCTCTTGGCCTGAACGCGGTAACCGACGCCCACGATCTCCAGGGTCTTGGAGTAACCCTGGGTCACACCGGTCACCATGTTGGCGATCAGCGTGCGGGACAGGCCGTGCAGCGCACGGACCTTGTTCTCGTCGTTGGGACGAGTGACGGTGACGGCGCCGTCGTCGCCCTTGGCGACGTCGATCGGCTCCGCGACCGTGTGAGAGAGCGTGCCCTTGGGGCCCTTGACCGTGACGTCCCGGCCGTCGATGGCGACGTCCACGCCGTTCGGTACAGGGATGGGCAGCCGTCCGATACGTGACATGCTGTGATTTCTCCCTTCTACCAAACGAAGGCGAGGACTTCCCCGCCCACTCCACGCTTGCCGGCCTGCTTGTCCGTCATGAGACCGCCGGACGTCGAGATGATCGCGACGCCCAGTCCGCCCAGGACTCGGGGCAGGTTGTCCTTCTTCGCGTAGACCCGCAGGCCGGGCTTGGAAACCCGGCGCAGGCCCGCGAGGGAACGCTCACGGCTCGGCCCGAACTTGAGCTCCACCACGAGGTTCTTGCCGACCTTGGCGTCCTCGACGCTCCAGGCCTGAATGTAACCCTCCTGCTGGAGGATCTCGGCGATGTGCGCCTTGATCTTCGAGTACGGCATCGCCACGGTGTCGTGGTACGCCGAGTTCGCGTTTCGCAGACGCGTGAGCATGTCTGCGATCGGGTCGGTCATCGTCATGGCCGGTGGCCTTCCTCACCGCGGTTTCCGCAAGGGACCTTCGGTGTGGTCATGGGCGCTTGAAGCAGCGCCCGGTGAATACGACTATCTGTGTACGGCTGGGGTGGCCGCGCGGCCTGTGGCGTCCACAGGGCCGCGCGGACGGCTACCAGCTGGACTTGGTGATGCCAGGCAGCTCGCCCCGGTGCGCCATCTCGCGGAAGCAGATGCGGCACAGGCCGAACTTCCTGTAGACGGCGCGGGGACGACCACAGCGCGAGCACCGAGTGTACGCCCGGACCTCGAACTTGGCCTTGCGAGCAGCCTTGACCTTGAGCGACGTCTTCGCCATGATCAGGCCTCCTTGAAGGGGAAACCGAGGAGCTTCAGCAGCGCCCGGCCCTGGTCGTCGGTCTTAGCGGTGGTCACGACCGTGATGTCCATACCACGCTGACGGTCGACCTTGTCCTGGTCGATCTCGTGGAACATGACCTGCTCGGTGAGACCGAAGGTGTAGTTGCCGTTGCCGTCGAACTGCTTGGGCGACAGGCCGCGGAAGTCACGGATACGCGGCAGCGCCAGCGACAGCAGCCGGTCGAGGAACTCCCACATGCGGTCACCGCGCAGCGTGACGTGCGCACCGATCGGCATGCCCTCGCGCAGCTTGAACTGGGCGATGGACTTGCGGGCCCGGACGACGGCCGGCTTCTGACCGGTGATCACGGTGAGGTCGCGGACGGCGCCGTCGATGAGCTTCGAGTCGCGCGCGGCCTCGCCGACACCCATGTTCACCTTGATCTTGGTGATCGTGGGGACCAGCATGATGTTCTCGAACCCGAACTGCTCGTTCAGCTTCGCGATGATCTCTTCGCGGTAGCGCTGCTTGAGGCGCGGAATCGGCCGTCCGGTCTCGACGGACTCAGTGGTGTTCGCGGTCATCAGTTGTCCTCACCCGACTCGTCAGAGGCGGCCTTGGCCGACTCCTTCTTGGCAGGCTTCTCGTCATCCTTGAGCTTCTTGACGTTGCTCACGTGGATGGGAGCCTCCATGGTCTGCACGCCGCCGGTCTTGGCGCCACGCGGGCCCTGGTTGGTCTCCTTGGAGTGCTTCTTGATCATGTTGACGCCTTCGACCACCACGCGCTCCTCGCGCGGGAGGGCGGCGATCACACGACCCTTGGCACCCTTGTCCTTGCCGGCGATGACCTGGACCAGGTCACCCTTCTTCACGTGGAGCTTCGGCATTACAACACCTCCGGCGCGAGCGAGATGATGCGCATGAACTTCTTGTCACGCAGCTCACGTCCGACGGGGCCGAAGATACGCGTGCCACGAGGGTCACCGCTGTCCTTGATGATGACGGCGGCGTTCTCGTCGAAGCGGATGTAGGAGCCGTCGGGCCGGCGGCGCTCCTTGACAGTACGGACGATGACCGCCTTGACGACGTCGCCCTTCTTCACGGTGCCGCCAGGAATGGCGTCCTTGACCGTGGCGACGATGATGTCGCCGATTCCCGCGTAGCGCCGACCCGAGCCACCGAGGACACGGATGCAAAGGACTTCCTTCGCTCCCGTGTTGTCGGCGACCTTGAGTCGCGACTCCTGCTGGATCACTTGTACTCCTGTTTGTCTCGCTGGTTCTCACCCGTGGTGAGCCTTGCGGAACTGATGTGGTCTTGTTCCCCCGGCGACAGTCCTGTCCGGTCGAGTCCGCCTCGCCTCGCACCGCGGTACGGCTTGCGCCTTCCGCCGTGCCAGGCCCGGCTCGCTCTCCCGAGGGCCGCCGTCGCAGGCGGGACGGAGATCAACTCCGCCCCCTTGGACACCAGCATGGGGGGTGACAGGGTCACCCCCCACGAGGCGCGTTCCTTACTTGGCCTTCTCGAGGATCTCGATGACCCGCCAGCGCTTGCTGGCCGACAGCGGCCGGGTCTCCATCAGGAGAACGCGGTCGCCGACGCCGCAGGCGTTGGCCTCGTCGTGCGCCTTGTACTTGGTCGTCCGACGGATGACCTTGCCGTACAAGGGGTGCTTGACGCGGTCCTCGACAGCGACGACGACAGTCTTGTCCATCTTGTCGCTGACGACCAGACCCTCACGGGTCTTGCGGTAGTTCCGCGTCGTGCTCGTGCTCTCAGCTGTCTCAGCCATCGATCGACTCCTTCTCAACCGTAACAATGCCGAGCTCCCGCTCGCGCATCACGGTGTAGATACGGGCGATCTCGCGGCGGACGGCGCGCAGCCGCCCGTGGCTCTCCAACTGGCCGGTCGCGGCCTGGAAGCGGAGGTTGAACAGCTCCTCCTTGGCTTCCTTCAGCTTCTGGACCAGGGTGTCCTGGTCCTCCACCCGCAGCTCACCGGCGGTCAGGCCCTTAGCCATCACGCCTCACCCACTTCACGCTTAACGAACCGGCACTTCATCGGGAGCTTGTGCATCGCACGACGCAGGGCTTCGCGAGCCACCGGCTCGGCGACGCCCGACAGCTCGAACATGATGCGGCCGGGCTTGACGTTGGCGATCCACCACTCCGGCGAACCCTTACCGGAACCCATGCGGGTCTCGGCCGGCTTCTTCGTGAGGGGACGGTCCGGGTAGATGTTGATCCAGACCTTGCCGCCACGCTTGATGTGACGAGTCATGGCGATACGAGCCGACTCGATCTGGCGGTTGGTCACGTAGGAGTGCTCAAGCGCCTGAATGCCGAACTCGCCGAACACGACCCTGGTGCCGCCCTTGGCGGCGCCGTGACGGTCGGGCCGGTGCTGCTTGCGGTGCTTGACCCTGCGCGGGATCAGCATGGTCAGCTCCCTTCAGCACCCGGCTGCGCAGCCGGGCCGGTCTCGGGGGCAGCCTGCGAGGCCGCCTCGGTCCTGGGTGCGCGGTCGCCACGGGCGGCGCCACCGCGACGGGGACGGTCGCCACCGGCGCCGCCGCCACGACGGGGACGGTCGCCACCGGCGCCGCCGCCGCGACGGTCGTCGCGGTCCCGACGCTGGCCCGCACGAGCACCGGCGGCAGCCGCCTCACGCTCGGCGCGGCTGGTCGGAGCCTCACCCTTGTAGATCCACACCTTCACGCCGATGCGGCCGAAGGTGGTACGGGCCTCGTAGAGGCCGTAGTCGATGTCCGCACGGAGGGTGTGCAGGGGCACGCGGCCCTCGCGGTAGAACTCCGAACGGGACATCTCAGCGCCGCCCAGACGGCCGGAGCACTGCACCCGGATGCCCTTGGCGCCGCTCTTCATGGCCGACTGCATCGCCTTGCGCATGGCCCGACGGAACGAGACACGGCTGGACAGCTGCTCGGCCACACCCTGAGCGACGAGCTGGGCGTCGATCTCGGGGTTCTTGACCTCGAGGATGTTCAGCTGGACCTGCTTCTTGGTCAGCTTCTCGAGGTCGCCACGGATCCGGTCCGCCTCGGCGCCGCGGCGACCGATGACGATGCCCGGACGGGCGGTGTGAATGTCGACCTGAACCCGGTCGGTGGTCCGCTCGATCTCCACCTTGGAGATGCCGGCCCGCTCCATGCCCTTCTTGAGCATGCGGCGGATCGCCACGTCCTCGGCGACGTACGACTTGTAGAGCTTGTCGGCATACCACCGGCTCTTGAAGTCGGTCGTGACGCCGAGGCGGAACCCGTGCGGGTTAACCTTCTGACCCACTAGCGGGTCCTCCCCTTCGGCTCGCGGGACTCCACGATCACGGTGATGTGGCTCGTCCGCTTGTTGATCCGATAGGCACGACCCTGAGCGCGGGGACGGAACCGCTTCAGCGTCGGGCCCTCGTCGACCCAGGCACGGCTCACGAAGAGCGTGTCGCGGTCGAGCTTGAAGTTGTGCTCCGCGTTCGCAATGGCGCTGGACAGCACCTTGTACACGGTCTCGCTCGCCGACTGGGGAGCGAACTGCAGCACGGCCTGCGCCTCCGAAGCGGGCAGCCCGCGAATGAGGTCCACCACACGGCGGGCCTTCATGGGCGTGTGGCGCGCGAACCGCACCTGAGCCCTGGCTTCCATCGCTTACTCCTCTTACCTTCTGCTTCGTATGGGCCGAGTCCGTCTCGCCTCGCAACGATCGACCTGGCTTCCGCCCGTCGACCGTTCCCGGCTCGACCTCCTGGCCCTAAGGCGCTTACCGCCGGCTGCGGCGGTCTTCCTTGACGTGGCTGCGGAACGTCCGCGTCGGAGCGAACTCGCCGAGCTTGTGACCGATCATCGACTCGGTGACGAACACCGGGACGTGCTTGCGGCCGTCGTGAACGGCGATCGTGTGACCGAGCATGTCGGGCACGATCATGGAGCGCCGCGACCACGTCTTGATGACGTTCTTGGTGCCCTTCTCGTTCTGGACATCCACCTTCTTCTGAAGGTGGTCGTCCACGAAGGGACCCTTCTTAAGGCTACGTGGCATTTTGGCTGCTCCTACCGCTTCTTCCGCTTAGTCCGACGACGGATGATCAGCCGGTCGCTGGCCTTGTTCGCCGCACGAGTACGTCCCTCGGGCTTGCCCTTGGGGTTGACGGGGTGACGACCACCGGAGGTCTTACCCTCACCACCACCGTGCGGGTGGTCGACCGGGTTCATCGCGACACCGCGGACGGTGGGGCGCTTGCCCTTCCACCGCATACGGCCGGCCTTACCCCAGTTGATGTTGGCCTGCTCGGCGTTGCCGACCTGGCCGATGGAGGCCCGGCAGCGGACGTCGACCTGGCGCATTTCGCCGGAGGGCATACGCAGCGTGGCGTACTGGCCCTCCTTGGCGAGAAGCTGGATCTGCGCACCGGCGGACCGGCCCAGCTTGGCGCCGCCGCCCGGACGGAGCTCCACCGCGTGGATGAAGGTACCGGTCGGGATGTTGCGCAGCGGGAGGCAGTTACCCGGCTTGATGTCGGCCGTGGGGCCGTTCTCAATCAGGTCGCCCTGCTTGAGGCCGGTCGGGCAGAGGATGTAGCGCTTCTCCCCGTCGGCGTAGTGCAGCAGAGCGATGCGGGACGTGCGGTTCGGGTCGTACTCGATGTGAGCGACCTTCGCCGGGATCCCGTCCTTGTCGTGGCGCCGGAAGTCGATGATCCGGTAAGCACGCTTGTGACCGCCACCCTGGTGGCGGGTGGTGACTCGGCCGTGGACGTTACGGCCGCCCTTGCTGTGCAGGGGCGCAAGCAGCGACTTCTCGGGCGTGCTGCGCGTGATCTCGGAAAAGTCCGAGACGCTGGCGCCGCGGCGACCCGGGGTCGTCGGCTTGAGTTTACGGATGCCCATCTTTTTCGTTCATCCTTCGTCGGTTAATCCGGGCGAATGCCCCCCGCCTCCCGGCGAGGGGCGTTCACCCCGTTACTTACTAAGCGAGCGGTTTCAGCCGACCTGACCGAAGATGTCGATCCGGTCGCCCTCAGCCAGGCTCACGATCGCGCGCTTGGTGCTGGGGCGCTGGCCGTAGCCGGCCCTGGTCCGCTTGCGCTTGCCCTGGCGGTTGATGGTGTTGACGCTGGCCACCTTGACGCCGAAGATCTGCTCAATGGCGATCTTGACCTGCGTCTTGTTGGCCGTCTTCCGCACCAGGAACGTGTACTTGTTGTGCTCGTCGATCAGGCCGTAGCTCTTCTCGGAGACAACCGGCTTGATGATGATGTCGCGCGGGTCGGCGATCTTCTCCATCAGGCGTCTTCCTTCCCGCTCTTGCTCAGACGCGCGACGACCTGGTCGTACGCCTCCTGAGTGAAAACGACGTCGTCGTAGCAGAGCACGTCGTAGGTGTTCAGCTGCCCGGCGTCCAGCAGGTGGACCTCGGGAGCGTTGCGCAGGCTCAGCCAGGTGAGCTCGTCGCCCTCGTCGACGACGACCAGGACGCTACGGGTCTGCGTGATCTTCCGCAGCGACTCGAGAGCCGCCTTGGTCTTCGGGGTCTCACCCTCGATCAGCGCGCTGACCACGTGAACGCGGCCACCGGCTGCCCTGTCGGAGAGGGCGCCACGCAGCGCGGCGGCCTTCATCTTCTTGGGGGTCTTCTGGGAGTAGTCCCGGGGAAGCGGGCCGTGGACGGTGCCACCGCCGGCGAACTGCGGGGCGCGGGTCGAACCCTGACGGGCGCGGCCGGTGCCCTTCTGGCGGTACGGCTTCTTGCCGCCGCCGCTGACCTCACCGCGGGTCTTGGCCTTGTGGGTGCCCTGCCGGCGAGCGGCGAGCTGGGCCACGACGACCTGGTGGATCAGCGGGATGTTGACCTTGGCGCCGAAGATGTCACCAGGCAGGTCGACGGTGCCGGTCTTCGCCCCGCTCACGTCGAGGACGTCAATGGTGCTCACTTGGCAGCCCCCTTCTTGGCAGCGGTGCGGACGAGAACCAGGCTGCCGTTGGCGCCGGGGATCGCACCCTTGATCAGGATGAGGCCCTTCTCGGCGTCCACGGCGTGGACCTTGAGGCTCTGGATGGTGGTGCGGACGTTACCCATCCGACCGGCCATGCGCAGGCCCTTGAAGACGCGGCCCGGGGTGGCGCAGCCACCGATGGAACCCGGCGAACGGTGCTTGCGCTGGGTACCGTGCGAGGCGCTCAGACCCTTGAAGCCGTGGCGCTTCATGACACCGGCGAAGCCCTTGCCCTTGCTCTTGCCCGTCACGTCGACGAACTGGCCGGCCTCGAAGGTGTCGGCGAGGAGCTCCTGGCCCAGGGTGTAGTCGCTCGCGTCGTCGGTACGGATCTCCGCGAAGTAACGGCGCGGGGTGATGTCGTGCTTGCGCAGGTAGTCGCCGAGCGGCTTGTTGACCTTCCGCGGGTCGACCTGCCCGAAGCCGAGCTGCACGGCGGAGTAGCCGTCCTTCTCGGGGGTGCGGACGCGGGTCACGACGCACGGACCGGCCTCGACGACGGTCACCGGGACCATCCGGTTGTCCGCGTCGAAGACCTGGGTCATGCCGAGCTTCTTGCCCAGGACGCCCTTGATCTGCTTAGCCATGTCAGTGCGTTCCCTCAGAGCTTGATCGAGATGTCAACGCCGGCGGGGAGGTCGAGTCGCATGAGCGAGTCGACCGTCTTCGGCGTCGGGTCGATGATGTCAATCAGCCGCTTGTGCGTGCGCATCTCAAAGTGCTCGCGGCTGTCCTTGTACTTGTGCGGCGAGCGGATGACGCAGTACACGTTCTTCTCGGTCGGCAGCGGCACCGGGCCCGCGACCTTAGCGCCAGTCCTCGTGACCGTCTCGACGATCTTCTTGGCCGAGCTGTCGATGACCTCGTGGTCATAGGCCTTGAGCCGGATGCGGATCTTCTGTCCCGCCATAATGGCCTCGGTGTCCTTCGCTGTCGTCTGAAAAAGTTACGTGCGGCCTGTTGCCGCTGTGAGGTCGAGTCGGCCTCGCCACGTGACCCGCGGGTCACCGTTCGGCTCTCTCTCCCAGCCCCACGTAGCAGACACTGTGGGTCTGCGCTTTCTTCCGTGATCTGGCAGTTACTTCGGTCACTCCGTGGCCGAACCAACTGCGAGATCACGGTTCGTGGGGGTTCCGAGGAGGCGCATGCCGTACGGCGTGAACCTCCTCGTGGTGCGGCGGCCGGACCCTGATACGAGGGCCGGCCGCCACTCCGCGATGGTACTACTTGATGATCTTGGTCACACGACCCGCACCGACGGTGCGGCCACCCTCACGGATGGCGAACTTGAGACCGTCCTCCATCGCGATGGGCTGGATGAGCTGGACGGACATCTCGGTGTTGTCACCGGGCATGACCATCTCGGTGCCCTCGGGCAGGTTCACAACACCGGTCACGTCAGTCGTACGGAAGTAGAACTGCGGACGGTAGTTGTTGAAGAACGGCGTGTGGCGGCCGCCCTCGTCCTTGGACAGGATGTAGACCTGAGCCTCGAACTCGGTGTGCGGGGTGGTCGTGCCCGGCTTGATGATGCACTGGCCGCGCTCGACGTCCTCGCGCTTGATGCCGCGCAGGAGCAGACCGACGTTGTCGCCCGCCTGGCCCTCGTCGAGGAGCTTGCGGAACATCTCGACACCGGTGACCGTGGTCGTGGTCTTGGTGTCCTTGATGCCGATGATGTCGACGGTCTCGTTGACCTTGACGATGCCACGCTCGATACGGCCGGTGACGACGGTGCCACGACCGGTGATCGAGAAGACGTCCTCGATCGGCATGAGGAACGGCTTGTCGGTCTCACGGGCCGGCTGCGGGACGTTCTCGTCCACAGCGGTCATGAGCTCGATGATGCTGTCGCCCCACTTCTCGTCGCCCTCAAGCGCCTTCAGCGCCGAGACGCGGATGACGGGCAGGTCGTCGCCGGGGAACTCCTGAGCCGAGAGAAGCTCACGGACCTCGAGCTCGACGAGCTCCAGGATCTCCTCGTCGTCCACCATGTCGGCCTTGTTCAGGGCGACAACGATGTAGGGGACGCCGACCTGGCGGGCCAGGAGGACGTGCTCCTTCGTCTGCGGCATCGGGCCGTCGGTGGCGGCGACCACGAGGATCGCGCCGTCCATCTGAGCCGCACCGGTGATCATGTTCTTCACGTAGTCGGCGTGACCGGGGCAGTCCACGTGAGCGTAGTGGCGCTGCTCGGTCTGGTACTCGACGTGCGCGATGGAGATCGTGATACCACGAGCCTTCTCCTCGGGCGCCTTGTCGATCTTGTCGAACGGGGTCGCCTCGTTGAGGTTCGGGTAACGCTCGTGGAGCACCTTGGTGATCGCCGCGGTCAGAGTGGTCTTGCCGTGGTCGATGTGTCCAATGGTGCCGATGTTTACGTGCGGCTTGGTCCGCTCGAACTTGGCCTTGGCCACTGCTCTGTCTCCTTAGAGATTCTGACTTGACTTGCGTCTTCGTACTCGGGCTTGGGGAGGCCGGTCCCTCTCAGGACCGGCCGACGAGAAACTACTCGCCCCGCACCTTCTCGGTGGCAGGGGGGTGGTCTCCCACCTCCCCGTCACCGGGAACGGATGCCGGACTCACTCGCCCCGCACCCCTCCGGTGGCGGGGTGACGATCTCCTCGCCTCCCGCACCCGGAACGGATGCCGGACTTACTCGCCCCGCACCTTCGCGACGATCTCCTTGGCGATGTGCGCAGGCACTTCCGCATAGGAGTCGAACTGCATGCTGTAGCTCGCGCGTCCCTGCGTCTTGCTACGGAGGTCACCCACGTAGCCGAACATCTCAGAGAGCGGCACGAGCGCCCTGACGATACGGGCGCCGGAGCGCTCGTCCATCGACTGGATCTGCCCGCGGCGACCGTTGAGGTCACCGATGACGTCACCCATGTAGTCCTCGGGCGTGGTGACCTCGACGGCCATCATCGGCTCCAGGATTACTGCGTCCGCCTTGCGCGCGGCCTCCTTGAAGGCCATCGAGCCAGCGATCTTGAAGGCCATTTCGGACGAGTCCACCTCGTGGTAGGCACCGTCCTGCAGGGTGACCTTGACCCCGACCATGGGGTAGCCGGCGAGAACACCGAACTCGGCGGCCTCCTGGGCGCCCGCGTCGACCGACGGGATGTATTCCCGCGGGATGCGGCCACCGGAGACCTTGTTCTCGAACTCGTAGCCGTCGTTGCCTTCGCCCAGCGGCTCGATGTCGATGATGACCTTGGCGAACTGGCCGGAACCACCGGTCTGCTTCTTGTGGACGTAGTCGACCTTCTCCACCTTGCGGCGGATGGTCTCCCGGTAGGCCACCTGCGGACGGCCGATGTTGGCCTCGACCTTGAACTCGCGGCGCATCCGGTCGACGAGGATCTCCAGGTGGAGCTCGCCCATACCCCAGATGACCGTCTGCCCGGTCTCCTCGTCACGGCGGACCTGGAAGGACGGGTCCTCCTCGGCCAGACGCTGGATCGCGGTGCCCAGCTTCTCCTGGTCACCCTTGGTCTTGGGCTCGATGGCGACGTTGATGACCGGCGCCGGGAAGTTCATCGACTCCAGGACCACGGGGTTGGCCGGGTCGGCCAGGGTGTCACCGGTGGTGGTGTCCTTCAGGCCCATGACGGCGACGATCTGACCAGCGTGAGCCGACGGGCGCTCCTCGCGCTTGTTGGCGTGCATCTGGTAGATCTTGCCGATCCGCTCCTTGCGGCCCTTCACCGAGTTGGTCACGGCGGTGCCGGTCTCGAGCGTGCCCGAGTAGATGCGGATGTAGGTGAGACGGCCCAGGTGCTGGTCGGCCGCGATCTTGAAGGCCAGCGCGGAGAACGGCTCGTTGACGTCCGCGTGACGCTCGACGACCTCCTCCTCGTTGCCGACCGCGTGGCCCTTGAAGGCCGGGATGTCGATCGGTGCGGGGAGGTAGGCGACGATCGCGTCGAGCAGGGGCTGCACGCCCTTGTTCTTGAACGCGGTGCCGGTCAGGACCGGGTTGACGGCGCCGGACAGCGTGGCGCGGCGCAGGGCCGCGACCAGCTGCTCCTCGGTGGGCTCGACGCCCTCGAGGAAGAGCTCCATCAGCTCGTCGTCGTTCTCGGCGACGGTCTCGACGAGCTTGTCGCGCCACTCACGGGCCGCCTCGGCGTGCTCGGCCGGGATGTCGACGGTCTCGTACATCTCGCCCTTGGCCGCCTCGGCGCTCCAGAGCAGGCCCTTCATCTTGACCAGGTCGATGACGCCCTTGAAGTCGGCCTCGACGCCCCAGGGAAGCTGGATGACGGCGGGGGTCGCGTTCAGGCGGCTGATCATCATGTCGACGCAGCGGTGGAACTCCGCGCCGACGCGGTCCATCTTGTTGACGAAGCAGATGCGGGGCACGCCGTAACGGTCGGCCTGACGCCAGACCGTCTCGGACTGCGGCTCGACACCGGCCACGCCGTCGAACACGGCGACGGCACCGTCGAGGACACGGAGCGAGCGCTCCACCTCGATCGTGAAGTCCACGTGGCCCGGCGTGTCGATGATGTTGATCGTGTGATCGAGCCATTCACAGGTGGTAGCGGCGGAGGTGATGGTGATACCACGCTCCTGCTCCTGCTCCATCCAGTCCATCGTGGCTGCGCCCTCGTGGACTTCACCGATCTTGTAGTTGATACCGGTGTAGAACAGGATGCGCTCAGTCGTCGTGGTCTTGCCCGCGTCGATGTGGGCCATGATCCCGATGTTGCGGACCTTGGCCAGGTCAAGAGCGGTCGTGGTGGCCACTTCTCTCGCGTCCTCGTCGTCTCGTCGAACCCGCTGTTACCAGCGGTAGTGGGCGAAGGCCTTGTTGGACTCGGCCATCTTGTGGGTGTCCTCGCGCTTCTTGACGGAAGCGCCAAGGCCGTTGCTGGCGTCGAGCAGCTCGTTCATGAGGCGCTCGGTCATGGTCTTCTCGCGGCGGGCCCGGGAGTACTGCACCAGCCAGCGCAGGGCCAGGGTGGTGCTGCGCGCGGCGCGCACCTCGACCGGGACCTGGTAGGTCGCGCCACCGACACGGCGGCTGCGGACCTCAAGGGTGGGCTTGACGTTGTCCAGCGCGCGCTTCAGGGTGACGACCGGGTCGTTGCCGGTCTTCTCCCGGGCACCTTCAAGGGCGCCGTAGACGATGGACTGCGCGATGGAGCGCTTGCCATCCAGGAGCACCTTGTTGATGAGCGCGGTGACCAGCGGCGAGTTGTGAACCGGGTCGGCCATGAGCTGACGACGACCAGGAGAACCCTTGCGAGGCATTCTTACTTCTCCTTCTTCGCGCCGTAACGGCTACGGGCCTGCTTGCGGTTGCGGACACCCTGGGTGTCGAGCGAGCCACGGATGATCTTGTAGCGGACACCCGGCAGGTCCTTCACACGACCACCACGGACGAGCACGATGGAGTGCTCCTGGAGGTTGTGGCCGACACCCGGGATGTAGGCCGTGACCTCGATGCCGTTGGTGAGCCGGACACGCGCGACCTTGCGGAGGGCGGAGTTCGGCTTCTTGGGGGTCGTGGTGTAAACGCGCATGCAGGTGCCGCGTCGCTGGGGGCTGGCCTTGAGCGCCGGGGTCTTGGTCTTGGTGACCTTGTCCTGGCGGCCCTTGCGGACCAGCTGCTGAATCGTGGGCACCGCGTCTCCGTTCGTGCTTGCCGGTGATTCGAATGTTGTGCTTTTGCAGGCGCTGCCGGTGTCATGACCTGCGAATTTTCCATCCACTCCGACCCACGCGCTCGGGCGTGTCGCGCATCTATCGCGCCACATCCCCAGCCAGGCCAGTGGAGGAGGCCATACGGCGCCTCTGCCGACTCCCCGTGGGAAACCTGTCGACGCGCACGCATGAGAGCCCATGAAGCCACGGGCACGAACGGAAAGACTACCTAGTCCAGCGCAACACGTCAAAACGGTTACGCCTATCGAGCGCCGCTGTGAGCGCCCGCGTCCGTGTCGTGACTCCCGCGATCGGTTTCCGACCGACCGCTGCTGGGTCCGTAATGAGTTTACCGGCAGCGGGGGGCTTGTCCGACCGTTCTCTCCATCAAGGCACGGCTTTCACCGCAACATTCCGGTCAAGAAAGGTCCGCGCCGGCCCGTCCGGCGGCGCGGGGCCCGCGACGGCCGGGTCCTGGGCCGATGGGGTCCGGGCGGATGGGGCCCGGACGGACGACGGCGCCCGGCCCCCCTCCGGGGACCGGGCGCCGTCTGCGATCACTCAGCGGTTGTACTGACCGAAGTCGTACTCCTCCAGCGGCACGGCCTCGCCGGAACCGGACCCGAAGGTGTAGTCCGCGGCGGAGCCGTCGTAGCCGCCGACCGTGTACATCGCGGCCTTGGCCTCCTCGGTGGGCTCGACCCGGATGTTGCGGTACTGGGGCATGCCGGTACCGGCCGGGATGAGCTTTCCGATGATGACGTTCTCCTTGAGACCGAGCAGCGAGTCCGACTTGGCGTGGATCGCCGCGTCGGTGAGCACCCGGGTCGTCTCCTGGAAGGACGCCGCCGACAGCCAGGACTCGGTGGCGAGCGAGGCCTTGGTGATGCCCATCAGCACCGGACGTCCCGAGGCCGGCGTGCCGCCCTCGGCCACGCACTCGCGGTTGATCCGCTCGAAGCGCGGCCGCTCGACCAGCTCACCGGGGAGCATGTCGGCGTCACCCGACTCGAGCACGTTCACGCGCTTGAGCATCTGCCGGACGATGATCTCGATGTGCTTGTCGTGGATCGACACACCCTGCGAGCGGTAGACCTGCTGGACCTCGGCCACCAGGTGGAGCTGCACGGCCCGGGGGCCGAGGATGCGCAGCACCTCGTTGGGGTTGACGGCACCGGCGATCAGCTGCTGGCCGACCGTGACCCGCTGCCCGTCGGAGACCAGCATGCGCGAGCGCATGGACACCGGGTAGGCGACCTCGTCCGAACCGTCGTCCGGGACGATCACGATCTTGCGGGTCTTGTCGGTCTCGTCGACGCGGACCCGGCCCTCGGCCTCGCTGATCGGGGCGACACCCTTGGGGACGCGCGCCTCGAAGAGCTCCTGGACACGGGGCAGACCGTGGGTGATGTCCGCACCCGCCACACCACCGGTGTGGAAGGTACGCATCGTCAGCTGGGTGCCGGGCTCACCGATCGACTGGGCGGCGATGATGCCGACCGCCTCGCCGACGTCCACGAGCTTGCCGGTCGCGAGCGAACGGCCGTAGCAGGTGGCGCAGACACCGATCTTGGCCTCGCAGACGAGAGCGCTGCGGGTCCTGACGGTCTCCACCCCGGCCTCGACCAGCGCGGTGACGTGGGTGTCGTTGATGTCGACCCCCGCGGACGCGATGACCTTGCCGTCCACCTCGACGTCCTCGGCCAGGATGCGGCCGTGCACGTTGCTCTCGGCGTTCTCCGCCTTGACCAGGTTGCCCTGGGCGTCGCGCTCGCCGACGTGCAGCGGGACCGCGCGGTCGGTGCCGCAGTCGATCTCGCGGACGATGACGTCCTGCGCGACGTCCACCAGACGACGGGTCAGGTAACCCGAGTCGGCGGTCCGCAGCGCGGTGTCGGCCAGACCCTTCCGCTGTCCGTGGGTGGAGATGAAGTATTCCAGCACCGACAGGCCCTCACGGAACGAGGCCTTGATCGGACGCGGGATCGTCTCACCCTTGGTGTTGGACACCAGACCACGGATGCCGGAGATCTGCCGGACCTGCATCAGGTTTCCTCGGGCGCCCGACTGGACCATCATCCAGACCGGGTTGGTCTTCGGGAACGCCTTCTGCATGTCGTCGGTCACGTCGCTGGTCGCGTGCGTCCAGATCTCGATGAGCTCCTGACGGCGCTCCTCGTCGGTGATCAGGCCGCGCTCGTACTCCCGCTGGACCTTGTCGGCCCTGCGCTCGTACGTCTCCATGATCGTGCCCTTGTTGGGCGGCGAGATGACGTCCTCGATGGAGATCGTCACACCGGCCCGGGTCGCCCAGTAGAAACCGGCGTCCTTGAGGGCGTCCAGCGCCGTCGCGACCTCGACCTTGGGGTACTTCTCGGCCAGCTCGTTGACGATCGCCGACAGCTGCTTCTTGCCGACCTGGGAGTTCACGTACGGGTAGTTCGCCGGCAGCGTCTGGTTGAACAGGCAGCGGCCGAGCGTGGTCTCCAGGCGGTAGCTGTCGCCCGGCTCCCAGCCCTCGGGGGCCGTCCAGCCGCGGGGCGGCGGGACCTCTCCCTTCAACCGGATCTGGATCTTGGCCTGGATGTCCAGCTCGCGCCGGTCGTAGGCCATGAGAGCCTCGGACACCGAGCCGAAGACCCGGCCGTGACCGGGGGCCTCGTCCTCGTCGTCCTTGATCGTGGTCAGCGAGTAGAGACCGATGATCATGTCCTGGGTGGGCATGGTCACCGGCTTGCCGTCGGCCGGCTTCAGGATGTTGTTGGTGGACAGCATCAGGATGCGGGCCTCGGCCTGCGCCTCGGCCGACAGCGGCAGGTGCACGGCCATCTGGTCACCGTCGAAGTCCGCGTTGAACGCGGTGCAGACGAGCGGGTGGATCTGGATGGCCTTGCCCTCGACCAGCTGCGGCTCGAAGGCCTGGATGCCCAGGCGGTGCAGGGTGGGCGCACGGTTGAGCAGCACCGGGTGCTCGGTGATGACCTCTTCGAGGACATCCCACACGACCGGGCGGGCACGCTCGACCATCCGCTTGGCCGACTTGATGTTCTGCGCGTGGTTGAGGTCGACCAGACGCTTCATCACGAACGGCTTGAACAGCTCCAGCGCCATCTGCTTGGGCAGGCCGCACTGGTGCAGCTTCAGCTGCGGGCCGACGACGATGACCGAACGGCCGGAGTAGTCGACTCGCTTGCCCAGCAGGTTCTGGCGGAACCGGCCCTGCTTGCCCTTCAGCATGTCGCTGAGGGACTTCAGCGGGCGGTTGCCGGGGCCGGTGACCGGGCGGCCGCGACGGCCGTTGTCGAACAGCGCGTCGACGGCCTCCTGGAGCATCCGCTTCTCGTTGTTCACGATGATCTCGGGCGCGCCGAGGTCGAGAAGACGCTTGAGGCGGTTGTTCCGGTTGATCACACGGCGGTAGAGGTCGTTCAGGTCCGAGGTCGCGAACCGGCCACCGTCGAGCTGCACCATCGGGCGCAGGTCCGGCGGGATGACCGGGATGCAGTCGAGGACCATGCCGTTGGGCGAGTTGCGGGTGTTCAGGAACGCCGACACGACCTTGAGACGCTTGAGCGCGCGGGCCTTCTTCTGGCCCTTGCCGCTGCGGATCGTCTCGCGCAGGTTCTCGGCCTCGAGGTCGAGGTCGAAGTTGGTCAGCCGCTCCTGGATGGCCTGGGCGCCCATGCCGCCGCGGAAGTAGCGGCCGAAGCGGTCGCGCATCTCGCGGTAGAGCAGCTCGTCGCCCTCGAGGTCCTGGACCTTGAGGTTCTTGAAGCGGCTCCAGACCTCGTCCAGACGGTCCAGCTCGCGCTGGGTCCGGTCGCGGAGCTGGCGCATCTCGCGCTCGGCGCCCTCACGGACCTTGCGGCGCTGGTCGCCCTTGGCGCCGGCGGCCTCCAGCTCGGCCAGGTCGGTCTCGAGCTTCTTCTGCCGGGCCTCGATGTCGGCGTCACGGCGCTGCTCGATGTGCTGCCGCTCGACGGAGATCTTCGCCTCGAGCGAGGGCAGGTCACGCTCACGCATTTCCTTGTCGACATGCGTGATCATGTAGGCCGCGAAGTAGATGACCTTCTCAAGGTCCTTCGGGGCCAGGTCGAGCAGGTATCCCAGACGGGACGGGACGCCCTTGAAGTACCAGATGTGCGTGACGGGCGCGGCCAGCTCGATGTGGCCCATCCGCTCACGGCGCACCTTGGCGCGGGTCACCTCGACGCCACAGCGCTCACAGATGATGCCCTTGAAGCGGACGCGCTTGTACTTACCGCAGTAGCACTCCCAGTCCCGGGTCGGACCGAAGATCTTCTCGCAGAAGAGTCCGTCCTTCTCGGGCTTGAGGGTCCGGTAGTTGATGGTCTCGGGCTTCTTCACTTCGCCGTGCGACCACTGGCGGATATCGTCAGCCGTCGCGAGGCCGATCCGAAGCTCGTCGAAGAAGTTGACGTCCAGCACTTGTATTCCCCTCCTCAGCTTCTAGATCAGACCTCTTCGACGCTGCTCGGCTCACGCCGGGACAGGTCGATGCCGAGCTCTTCCGCGGCGCGGAAGACGTCCTCGTCGGTGTCACGCATCT
>NZ_JBSFPS010000069.1:0-37939 GCF_053588315.1 Streptosporangium sp. NPDC003464
GTGTGGTGACCAGCCAGTCGATCCGGGTGGGCGGCGACGAGCTGGACCAGGCGATCATCAGTTTCGCGAAGAAGGAATACTCGCTCATGCTCGGCACGCTCCGGTGCAGAAGCTCACCAGCCGCGCTCCACGCCCGGCCGCCCGCCGTACGGCCTCGACCACGGCCGGTGAGGGCTCCGTCCCCGGGTCGGGCCGGTTGGGCACGATCACCGTGTCGGCGCCGTCCACCGCCTCCAGTCCGGCGGTGCCGGACAGCGTGAACATGCCGCCGTGCATCCGGACGGCGGGCCGCGGGGCGCAGACCGTGAAGTCGTACCAGGGGCGGTCCAGCTCCGGGCGGCGCAGCCCGAACAGCTCGGTGGCCACCCCCAGCTCGAAGGGGTTGGAACCCTCGTCGGCGATCACCACGACCCGGTGGCCCGGATGCGAGGATTCATGCGGCATATGCGATTCCTAGCACTCGCGCGGGCCGGCCGCCAGCCTCGACGATAGGCATGTGACCAGCGAACCCATCGACCTGACGACCGCGCTGAGTGCCTTCGACGCCCTCTGGAGCCCGCGGATCGTCACTCGTGTCAACGACTACGACGTCCGGATCGCCAAGGTGGCGGGCGAGCACATCTGGCACGCCCACGACGAGACCGACGAGTTCTTCCTCGTACTGGACGGCGAGCTGCGCATCGCCCTGCGCGCGGCGGCCGGAGAGCGGGTCGTCACCCTGCCCGCGGGAGCGGTGTTCGTGGTGCCGCGCGGCGTCGAGCACAGACCCTTCTCCCCGGGGGGAGCCTCGATCCTGATGTTCGAACCGGCCGGCACCATGAGCGTCGGCGACCGGCACGGACCCGTCCCCGGCCACATCGACGCCACCACAGGACACGAGCTGAGCTGACCCGCGCACCGGCCCCACTCGACGCCGCCCCGCCGGGTCCGCCTGACGGGTGATGCGCCCGGTGGCCCGGCTGGGCGAGAGTTGCCCCATGACCGTTTACGAGACCGAGCGGCTGACCGTCCGCCTGTGGACCCACGACCAGAGCGACCTCGACCGGATGACCGACCTCTACTCCCGCCGGGAGGTCACCCGGTGGCTGCCGCCCTTCAGTTTCGAGGCGGCGCCGGCGGTGGACGGCTGGCGCGCCTTCCACGAGCGGGACCGCCGCTTCGGCTCCTGGGCGGTCGAGGTCCGCGACACCGGGGTGGCCGCCGGGACCGTGCTGTTCCGGCCGATCCCCGGCGGAGACGGAGAGGTCGAGGTGGGCTGGCACTTCCACCCCGACTCCTGGGGGAACGGCTATGCGACCGAGGCGGCCCGGGGCGCGGTCGAGCGCGGTTTCGCCTCCGGGCTGGAGGAGGTCTACGCCCTGACGATGCCGGACAACGCGGCGTCCATGGCCGTCTGCCGCCGGCTCGGCATGACCGCCCTCGGCCGGACCCGGCGCTTCTTCGATCTGGAGTCGGAGATGTTCCGGCTGTCCCGGGAGCCCTGACCTTCGGGGACGGAGCCGTGGCCGCGGCGGCGCCGCCCCCCGCGGCCGCCGGCCGGACGGGGCCCGGTCCGCACGGCGCCGCCGTCCGCACGGGCTAGCCGGAGAGCTGTTCCAGCGCCCTGACCAGGGAGGCGGTGCTCCGGTCGCGGAGGGGGGCGTAGTCCGCCTCCGGATACTGGCGGGGGCCGTTCTCGACCAGAATGATCAGCGCGAGGTAGAGGCGGTAGAGGGCCAGCCGGGCCCGGGCGGAGTCGGTGAACTCCACCACGCCGCCCGCCTCCCGGTATCCCGCCACGATCTCGTCGGCCTCGTCCAGCTCACCGAAGATCGTCGGAGTGACGAAGTCGGCCAGCGGGTCGCCCCAGAACGCCCGCTCGTGGTCGATGATGGCCTGGATGCGCGGGGCGTCGCCGGGAGTCAGGAAGACGTTGCCCGGCCACACGTCGAAGTGGACCAGGGACGGCGCCGTCACCTCCTCCAGCACGCCCGCGTTCGCCTCGATCACCGCCGAGATCTCGGCGACCGGCCTCGGCAGCGGCGTCGCGTAACGGCGCGCGTCGGCCAGGATCGCGCCGGTCATCGTCAGGAAGGCGGCCCGCCAGGTGCCGCCGGTCAGACCGGCGTGCGGGTAGCCGTAGACGTCGCCGGTGACCGCGTTCAGCCGGGCCAGATGGCCGCCGAGCTCCCGGCGGAGCGCGCGCTGGTCGGCCTCCGCCGGGCTGACCCGGTTCCATGGCACGCCGCCGAGGGCGGACAGGACGAGGTAGTCGCCGCCCAGCACCGGATCGTCGAACCCGGCGCACAGCAGCTCCGGACCCGGCACCCCGGCCGGTCCGGCCAGGGCGTAGACCATCGCCTCGGTGCGCAGGAGGTTGCGTTCGTAGCGGAGCTGCTCCAGCTCCGGCGGGGGCGACAGCTTGAGCACCACCTCGCGGCCGTCCTCCAGCGTCAGCCGCCACACGGCGTTGGCGAAGCCGTCGGTCAGCTCCGCGGAGGCGGTGACCCCGCTGCCCAGGGCCCGCCGCGCCAGCGCGTCGAGCTCGGCGGCAGTGAGCGGGCGCTTGGTCCTGCTGTCCATCGCGGCACCTCAGACGGCGGAGATCGTCCAGGAAGTCTCGATCTTGTCTCCGGGCTGGAGCACGACCAGGTCGGTGCCGGAGTTGAAGGCGTCCGGCGGGCAGGTCATCGGCTCGACGGCCAGCCCGCGGTGGCCGAGCCCGGTCCCGGTGCACACCTGGGCCCAGGGCAGCGCCGCGGCGTCCCAGCTGATCTCGACCCCGCCGTCCGGGCCGCTCACCCGCACCCGGACCAGCCCGTCGGCGTCCGGGACGAGGCCGGTGAAGGCGTGGTCCACGGCGGTGCCGCCGACCGCGCGCGCGGCCGTGAAGTCGTACGGCGTGCCCGAGACGTCCTCCAGGGAGCGCGGCAGCAGCCGGTCGTCCACCAGCAGCACCCTGGTCGCGGGCAGGTGCAGCTCGTAGTCCTCGACGGAGTCGCCCGCCAGCAGCCAGGGGTGCGGGCCGCAGCCGTAGGGGGCGGGGCCGTCGCCGATGTTCTCGGCGGTCAGCGTGGTGGTCAGCCCGCCGGGGGTGAGGGAGTAGAGGACCTGCAGGGCGAGGGTGAACGGGTAGCCGGAGGAGGGGGCGATGGTCTGCGCCAGCCGTACGAAGCCGTGCTCGTCCTCCACCGCGAGCCATTCCACCGCCTCCCAGCCGGCCTGGGCGACCAGTCCGTGCAGGGCGTTGCCCCTGTCCTCCTCGTTCGCCACGAGCCGGTGGGTCTGGCCGCCGAAGGTGTAGGAGGCGCCGCCGACCCGGTTGGGCCAGGGGGCGAGCAGGGTGCCGCTGTAGTAGGGGATCGGCCCTTCTGCCGGCCAGCTGGTCACCAGGTCGCGCTCACCGTGACGGAGCACGCGCAGGGCCGCGGCCCGCTCGGTGATCTCGGCGTGCATGGCGCCGCTGCGGAGGGTGAACTGCCGGGACACGGGAGTCCTTTCGCCGGGGAGGTAGGGCAAGGTCAACAGCTCGAAGGTACACAGGCGGGCCGCCCCCGTCAGGCGGAGGCCCGCTCCACCAGGTGGGTGTCCAGTATCACCACGGGCTGCTCCAGATGCTCGCCGTTGATGCGGGCGATGAGGAGATGGGCCATCTGCCGGCCCATCGCCTCGGTCGGCTGGTGCACGGTGGTGAGCGCGGGGGAGGAGTGCGCCCCCGCGGGCGAGTCGTCGAAGCCGATCACCGCGACGTCCTCGGGGATCGTCCTGCCCTCCTCCCGCAGCACCCGCATCGCGCCCAGCGCCATCGGGTCGGAGGCGGTGAACACCGCGTCGAGGCCGGGGTGCTCGGCCAGGAGCTTGCGCATGGCGGTGATGCCGCTCTCCTCGCTGAAGTCGCCGTAGGCCACGATCTCGGTCATCCCGGTCGCCAGCAGCGCGTCGCGGTAGCCCGCGAGCCGGTCCACGCCCACCCCCATGTCCTGCGGGCCCGCGATGGTGGCGATCCGCCGGCGGCCCTTGCCCAGCAGGTATTTGACCGCCTGCCGGGCGCCGGCCCGGTTGTCCACGTCGACGTAGCTGTAGGGGGTCAGACCGACGGGGCGGCCGCCGATGACGGTCGGCACGCCCATCGCCTCCAGCCGCCCCGGCAGCGGGTCGGCGCCGTGCAGCGAGATGAGCAGCACGCCGTCGACGTGCTGCCCGGTCAGGTAGTGCTCCAGCCGTTCGTGGTCCTGCTCCGACTGGGCCATCGCCAGGATGAGCTGCAGGCCGGTCTCGGACAGGGCCGAGCCGATGCCACGGATGGTCCCGGCGAAATAGGGTTCGTCGAAGACGCGCAACTCCGACTCCGAGACCACCAGCGCGACCGTGTCGGTGCGCCGGGTGACCAGCGCGCGGGCCGCCCGGTTGGGGACGTAGCCCAGCTCCTGGATCGCCTGCTGCACCGCGTCGCGGGCCTTCTCGCTCACCTTCGGCGAGCCGTTGATGACCCGCGACACCGTGCCGCGGCCGACGCCGGCCAGAGCCGCGACCGCCTCGAGCGTCGGACGACGGTCGCCGTTCATGTTCTTCGCCCCCATAAAAGATCCGTCGGTGTCTTATTCTGCCGGACCGCTCAGGCCTCCACGCCTGATTGTCCCGGCATACCAGAGAGCGCTCTCTTTCGGAACTCTGCGCTGGGTCTCGTAGTCGACGCGCACCAGCCCGAAACGCTTGCCGTACCCCCAGGCCCACTCGAAGTTGTCCATCAGCGACCAGGCGAAGTAGCCCTCCAGCGGCACCCCGGCCTCGATCGCGGCGTGGCAGGTGCGCAGGTGGGCGTCGATGTAGTCCAGGCGGTCGCGGTCGTGCACCATCCCGTCGGCCGCCACGACGTCGTCGAAGGCCGCGCCGTTCTCGGAGATGACCATCGGGACCGGCGGGTACTCCCGGGCCACCCGCAGCAGGAGCTCGCGCAGGCCCGTGTCGTCGATCTCCCAGCCCATGGCGGTGACCGGCCGCCCGCCCTCGACGAACGACACGTGCTCGCTGCCGACCCAGGGGGAACCGCTCCCGGTGGGAGCCGCCGCCGCCGACGCCGCGCCGCCCGGGGCGCCGGAGACGGTGAAGCGGCTGTAGTAGTTGATCAGGAGCATGTCCAGCGGGGCGGAGATGAGCTCCATGTCCCCGTCCTGGACGAATCCGGTCACCTCGGCCAGGTCCTCCAGGACGTCGGCCGGGTACTCGCCCTTCAGCAGGGCGTCCAGGAAGAAGCGGTTCTGCAGGCCGTCGATGCGGCGGGCGGCGTCCCGGTCGGCCTCGGAGTCGGTCTGCGGGGAGACCGCGTAGAGGTTGACACAGCCGCCGATCCTGTTGCCGGACCGCTGGGCGCGCATGGCCGAGGCGGCCAGGCCGTGCGCGAGGAGGAGGTGGTGGGCGGCGCGCACCGCCTGTGCCGGCTCGCGCCGGCCGGGAGCGTGCTCGCCGGAGGCGTACCCCAGAAACGCCGCGCACCACGGCTCGTTGACCGTGCTCCAGTTGCGGACCCGGTCGCCGAGCGCGCCGTGTACGGCCGCCGCGTAGTCGGCGAAGCGCTTCGACGTGTCCCGTGCCGGCCAGCCGCCCGCGTCCTCCAGGGCCTGGGGCAGGTCCCAGTGGTAGAGCGTCACCCACGGGTCGACGCCCTGGGCGAGCAGCTCGTCGACCAGCCGGCTGTAGAAGTCGAGGCCCTTGGCGTTGATCGCGCCGCTGCCGTCGGGCTGGACCCGGGGCCAGGAGACGGAGAAGCGGTAGGCGCCGAGGCCGAGACCGGCCATCATCCGTACGTCGTCACGGTAACGGTGGTAGTGGTCGATGGCGACGTCGGCGTTCTCGCCGTTGACCACCCGGCCGGGCTGCCGGACGAAGGTGTCCCAGATGGACCGGCCGCGGCCGTCCTCGGAGACGGCGCCTTCGATCTGGTAGGCGGAGGTGGCCGCGCCCCAGACGAAGTCCGTCGGAAATACCAGATCCGGAGTCTGAATCTGCGTCTCTTGCGTGGTCACGCCTTGACCGCACCTTCCATGAGGCCGCCGACGATCTGACGACCGAACGCGACGAAAACAACGAAAAGGGGGAGGACCGAGGCCGCCGTGCCGGTGAACAGCATGACGTAGTCGGTGCCGTGGGCCTGGTTGAGCGCGGCGATCGAGGTCTGCACCACCGGGTTGTCCGGGTTCAGGACGATCAACGGCCACATGAACTCGTTCCAGGTCTGCATGAAGACGAGCAGCGCCAGCACGGCCATGCCGGGACGGAGCGCGGGCAGGATGACGTTGGCGTAGATCCGCATGGTGGAGGCGCCGTCGACGCGGGCCGCCTCGACCAGCTCGTCCGGCACCGCCTGGGTGGCGTACTGGGTCATCATGAAGACCCCGAACCCGTTGACCAGGAAGGGCAGGATCACCGCCTTGAGCTGGCCGGTCCAGCCGAGGTTGACCATGAGCTCGTACAGCGGCACCACGCCCATCTGCTGGAGCGGCACCATCATCGTCACCAGGATCAGGCCCAGCAGGATCTTGCTGCCCCTGAAGCGCAGCTTGGCGAAGGCGAAGCCGGCCAGCGTGGAGATGAGCACCACCGACAGGGTCACGGTGACCGCGACGACGGCCGAGTTGACCAGGCCGGTGAGGAAGTAGGCGTCCTCGGTGGCCAGCAGCCGTTCGATGTTCTCGCCGAGGTGCCCGCCGGGCAGCATCGGCGGCGGGACGTCGATCGCCTCCTCGTTGGTCCGCGTGGCCATGATGAACATGTAGTAGATCGGGAAGGCCGACAGCACGAGGGCGAAGGCCAGGACGGCCTTCGTCAGCGGGCCGGCGTCCCAGATGCGGTTACGGGCCTCCGGCCGGGCGGGGCGCCGGGTCTGGATCGCCGTCACTTGGAACCCCCGATACGGCGGGTGAAGGAGTAGTTGATGAGCGTGCCGATGAGGATCAGCGCGAACAGCAGCCACGCGGCGGCCGCGGCGTAGCCGAAGTCGAAGTCGCGGAACGCCTCCTTGACGATGAACATCGCCACGGTCTGGTACTGGCCGTCGGTGCCGCCGGCCATCGTCGGGTTGCCGTCGAACATGACCGGTTCGGTGAACAGCGTCAGGCCGCCGATGGTCGAGATGAACACCGTGAAGACGATCGTCGGGCGCAGCATCGGGATGGTGATCTGCCAGAACTGCCGCCGGGCCGTGGCGCCGTCGATGGCGGCGGCCTCGTAGAGGTCCTTGGGGATGGTCTGCATGGCGGCGAGCAGGATGATCGCGTTGTAGCCGGTCCAGCGCCAGTCGATCATCGTGGAGATGGCGATCCACGAGGACCACTTCTCGTTCTGCCAGTTGATCGCGTCGACGCCGAAGAGGCCGAGGAACCAGTTGATCATGCCGTAGTCGCGCCCGTAGAGCTGGGTGAAGACGACGGCGACGGCGACGACGGAGGTGATCAGCGGCAGCAGCACGCCGAGACGGAAGAAGAGCCGGCCCCGGATGCGCTTGTTGAGCGCGTTGGCGAGGACCAGGGCGAGGACGAGCTGCGGGATCGTCGAGATGACGAACATCCCGAGCGTGTTGACCACCGCGTTCCAGAAGGCCCCGTCGGTGATCAGGTCGATGTAGTTGTCGAGTCCGGCGAAGCTCTTGTCCCCGGCGAGCTCCCAGTCGTGCAGTGACACCCAGAGGGTGTAGCCCAGGGGGAAGACGCCGAAGACGGCGAAGAGGAGGAAGTAGGGGGAGACGAGGAAGTAGGGGGTCGCCCGGAGGTCGAACCTGGCGAGCCCGCCGCCCCGTCCCGGGCCCCGGTGGCCGGACGGCCGGCCGGCCCCGGGCCGGGCCGGGGCCGGGGTGTCGACGTGCAGGGTCATGGATCAGCCTTTCAGCTCAAGGGCAGTCGACGGGCCCGGCCGCGGGGTCGCCGCCGCCGGGCCCGTACGGATCGGGCCGGGGATCAGCCCGCTGCCTTGACGCCGGCCTCGGTGAACTTCGTCCAGGCCTCGCCGTAGGGGATCGAGCCCTGGTCCATGCCCTCCAGGACCTTCTCCACCGACGTCTTCACCTGGGCGTGCTTCTCACCCAGGAAGGTGGGGAGCAGATCCTTGACGGAGGCGCCGAAGATCTGGCCGGTGGGCGCGTCGTTGAAGAAGGGGTTCTTCAGCTCGCTGACCGCCGGGTCCTGCTGGGCGGTGATGGAGCTCGGGAAGGCCGCGGCCTCCTGGAAGGCCATCACGTGGCCCTCCTTGCCGGTGAGGTAGTTCAGGACCTCGGCGGCCTCCTTGGGGTGCTTGCTCTGCTTGGGCACCGCGAGATAGGAGCCGCCCCAGTTGCCGGCGCCGCCGGGCACCGCGGCGACGTCCCACTTGCCCTTGCCGGCGTCACCGGCCGCGCCGGAGACCACGCCGAGCATCCACGACGGGCAGCCCATCGTGGCGAACCCGCCCTTCTTGATGGCGGCGTTCCACGGCGGGGTGAAGGAGGCGAGCTTGGCGGTCAGGCCCGCCTCGCTGAAGCTCTTCACCGTGTCGAAGGAGGTCTTGATGGCCGGGTTGCTCTCGATGACGAGCTGGTTGCTCTTGTCGAAGTAGGAGACGTTGCCGTTCTTCGGCGCCTCCTGCGACAGGATCACGTTGTAGAGGGTGTTGGGACCGTCGAGGAATTTGGGGTCGCCCTTGCCGGGGTTGGCGGCCTGGAACTTCTTGCCGACCTCCATGAAGGCGTTCCAGTCCGGCCAGAGCTTGCCGACCTCTTCTCGGTCGGTGGGCAGCCCGGCCTTCTTGAACAGGTCCGTGCGGTAGCACATGGTCATGCCGCCGATGTCGGTGCCGAGGGCGAACAGCTTGTTGTCGGCGTTGATGCCGTTGTCCCACTTCGCCGCAGGGAAGTCGGCCTTGCGGCTGTCCAGCCCGTACTCGGCCAGGTCGGTGAAGAACTGCGGGCGGGCCTTCATGAGGCCCATGGCGCCCTCGTCCAGGGCGATGATGTCGGCCGCGCCGCTGCCGGCCTGCAGGCGCTGGAGCAGCTGGGGCAGGTAGACGTCCTCGAAGCGGTCCGTCAGGTTCTGGTACTTGACCTGGATGTTCGGGTGCGCGGCGTTCCACGTCTCCACGGCCTTGTCATAGCCGAAGTTCTCGCCGCCGCCGAAGGTGTGCACGGTGATGGTCACCGGCTCGGCGGCCGGCGCGGAGCTGCCGCCGCCGGCCGCGGGCTTGGCGGGCTCACTCGAACCGCAGGAGGTGATCGCCAGGGCGGTGGCCGCCATGACCGCGACCGCGGCGAGCTTGCCCTGCCGCTTGTTGTTCAACATTCCGGACCCCTCTCAGGTGGTCGCCCGAATCGGTGGGAGGTGACATCGCGGACCGGTCCCCGACAAACGCGGCCGGCGACGGGGTGTTCCCTCAATGTGCTTTGGGAGCGCTCCCACGAAGAGTGGACGACAGGCAGCCGGGACGTCAATATGCCGAAACTCAACCGTTACATCTGGCCTGCTCAGGGCGGATGAACAGGGGCATAACTCACAAACTCCCCAGATAGCTGTTTGGGAGCGCTCCCATCAAACGGTGACACACCAGGACATTCCGTACGGGAGGCCGCCTCGCCGGCGGGGTGGGGACGCCGGAAGGGGCCCGGCTCGAATGAGCCGGGCCCCTTCCCGTGGCTGTGGACCCGTGGCCGTGAAACGGCCTGCGCGTCTGTCGATCAGCCGCTGTAGACCGGGTAGCCGTAGCCGACGACCTGGGACTTGGGCCGGACGCGCTGCTCGACCTTGCCGTTGCCGGTGTTGCCCTCGATCGTGCTGATCGTGCCGTCGCCGTTGTCCTTCTTCACGAAGCCGACGTGGTCGATCCCGCTGATGCGCTTGCCGCCGTTCCAGTCGAAGTAGACGACGGCGCCGGGCTTGGCGACGTTGCCCCAGTGCTTGTTGTCCTTGAACCACTGGGCGTGGGCGACGGTGTAGGCGTCCCAGCCCATGGTGGGCCGGATGCCGGCCTGCTCGCCGACCCAGGAGACGAACATCGCGCACCAGGGGGCGTTGGCGTAGGCCCGCACGTTGCCGCCGTCGCGGGCGACGGTCTCCTTGGCGCGGACGGAGGAGACGTACCAGGACTGGAACTTCGTCCCGCCGCCCTGGGCGTTCTCCGAGACGCCGACCTGCTTGGCGGCGATCTTCAGGACCTGCGCGGCGGTGACCTTCGGCAGGCGCTCGGCCTGGACCTGGAGGGGCGTCCTGGAAGTCTTGGCGGTCTTGGAGACCTCGACCGGAGGGGCGGCGACGGGGGCCTGCCCGGGGGTGTCCGCCAGGGCGGCGGGGACTGCTACGACGGTGCCACCCAGGGCGATGGAGGCGCCCAGAACGATGCGGGCCAGGTGACGGGTCTTGGGGGTGAGGCGGTTCTTGGCCATGCGGGGGTGTGACTCCTTGCTTCGCTTCTCATGCCGCCTACCGGGTTAGCTGACGGGTTCGGGCTGGGAAGTGCCCTACGGCGCGCAGGCGCCGATTCACCCCAAGAACGTGGTTCCCCGGTTCCGCGAGACTCGCGGATTCGGCGGCCGTGCTCACCGGCGGAGTGATCCGTTCCGATGGAGCACGGTCGGGCAATGTGATGGCAACGTGTAGGCCTCGGTTGACCTAGGCGTTCACCAGGAATGAGTAGAAGCTACGTGAACCGGACAAACGATTACAAGTGGGGCACATTGCCTTGACTTGGGAATACGTCCGATTCGAGGGGGAAGACTTGGTCCCCCTCAAGATCGCCGGGCCCGCGCCCGCCGGCCGGCGCGGAGCCGGAAACGCCTGTGTGGCAGGGGTTCGCGGGCGGCGGCGCCGCCGGAGGGCCGCCGTGCCGCCCCCGCTCCGTCCCAGGGCTTCACCATCATCGTAGATCTTTTAAAAGAAGGCCGCTTTACCTGCGAAAACACCCTTTTCGATCATTGTTTCGGGCCGGTCCAGGCATGGATCAGCGGCATCAGCACCCGGTCGACCGTCTCCTCGACGAAGCCCTCGTCCAGTGGCTTGCCGGTGATGAGCAGCCGGTGCCAGACCAGGGCCTCGGTGACCGTCCTTATCTCGCCGGGATCGACCGGTCCCGGCAGCTCGCCCCGCTCGCGGGCGCGGTCGAGCAGCGGGGTGGTGCCGGTGATGTCGGGCCGCGGCACGTGCTCGCGCAGGGCGGCCGCCAGGGCGGGGGTGGTGAGCAGGGCGGGCACCAGCCCGAAGACCAGGCTGTGCTGCTGCTCCAGGATCCGGCAGAACCCGGCCACCACCGCCACGAGGTCACCGCGCATCGATCCGGTGTCGGGCGGCGGCGCGACGTCGATCTTCAGATGGTTGCGGACCAGGTCCACCACCAGGGCCTCCTTGCCCGGCCAGCGGCGGTAGATCGTGGCCTTGCTCGCGCTGGCCCGTCTGGCGATCTGGTCGACGGACATGCGGTCGAACCCGACCTCGGAGAGCAGTTCCATGGTCGCGTCGAGAATCGCCCGCTCTCGCCTGGGGTCGAGACGCAAGGTGCCTCCGGTGGGTCACGAGTGCTGTGTGATCGCCTTGAATCGTACGCCCGTGAGCTCCTCCGACGTCTCCCACAGCCGCCGGGCCACGCTCTCGTCCAGCGCCTTGGGCGAGGGGGTCAGCGGCTGCGGGCCGGGGCCGACGAACAGGCCCCCGGTCACCTCGGGAGAGGTGGCGGCGTAAAGGGAGGGGACCGCCCCCTTGTCCGGAGACTGGATCGTCAGTCGCATGAGAGCGTTGACCGGCCCGGTGAGCACGCCCAGCTTCATGATGCCGGTGGCCGTCGCGCCGGGGTGGGCGGCCACGCTGAGCAGTTGTCCCCCCGCCCGGCGCTGCAGCTCCAGCGTGAACATCAGGTTGGCCAGCTTCGATCTGCCGTAGGCCGTGAAGCGCCCGTAGTGGCGTTCGAGCCCCAGGTCGTCGAAGTCGATCCGGCCCAGGCTGTGCGCGTCGCTGGAGACCGTGACGACCCGGGCGCCGGGCCGGGCCAGCAGGTGCGGCAGCAGCAGCCCGGTCAGGGCGAAGTGTCCCAGGTGATTGGTGCCGAACTGCATCTCGAAGCCGTCGGCGGTGGTCTGCCGGGGGATCATGCCGACCCCCGCGTTGTTGACCAGTATGTCGAGGGGCCCGTCGAAGGCGGCGGCGAACGCCCGCACCGAACCCAGGTCGGCCAGGTCCAGCCGCCTCGGCTCGACCTGCGCGCCCGGCGCCTGTGACCGGACCGTCTCCGCCGCGGCCTCACCCCTGGCGAGGTCGCGGACGGTCATGACGACCCGGGCGCCGTGCCTGGCCAGTCGCGCCGCGGTCGGCAGCCCGATGCCGCCGCCGGCCCCGGTGACCACGGCGGTGGAGCCGGTCAGGTCGGGGATGTCGTCGGGAGTCCACATGTTCGCTCCTCTGGGGTGCGGTTGAGTGTACGAAACGGTTCCGTACACCACGGTAGATCTCTCCCCGCGGAGTGCGCAAGTGGGCATATTCAGGTGTTCACCCGCAGTTCCCGGCCATGTAAGACATCCGGGTTAGGTTGAGGCCGTCGTGAACGGGTCATCGCCCGGCGTGGAGCACGGTCGAGACCACGCGCGGGAGCAGGGTTCGGCCATTGCCTGGGTGGAGTCCCCGCTGCAGATGCTCTGCGCCGTGGAGGCCCACCACGCCGGGCTGCTCGGCGCGCGTGCCCGGGTGGTGCCCCGCGCCGGGCTGCGACCGCTCGTCCTCACCCGCCGCGAGATCTCCCGGCTCGGCCCTCCCGACGGGCTGGAGCTGGCCGCCCCCGGGCCCGGGATGCCCAGGCCCCGCCGGGGCGCCACGTGGGCGGTCGGCGACGCGTTCTCCGGCAGGGTGCAGGCCGGCTGGCTGACCGCCCTGCCGGGACGCATCGTGATCGTCGACGACGGTCTGGCCACCATCAGGCTCCTGGAGCTGCTCACCGGGCGGATCTGGACGCCGCTGCTGCGGGCCCGAGCCACCGCCGGCCCGCTCAGGGCCGGGCTCAGGAGCGCGCTGGGCACGGCGGCCGGCCTGCGGCTGCGCGCCGCGGCCCGGTCCGGCCGGCTGTCGATCTTCACGGCGCTGCCCGTCCCCGCCGAGCTGGCGCGGGCCGTACGGGACAGGGGGGCCGAGCTGGTCACCCACGACTTCGCCTGGCTCCGGTCACAGCCCCTGCGCAGGCCGCGCCCCGAGGAGCGCACCGTCGTGCTCGGCACCTCGCTGGTCCGCAACGGCCTGATCCACCGTGACCGCTACTTCACCTGGCTGGCCGGGCTCGGCTCGTCCGGGCCGGTGGCCTACTTCCCGCACCGCAGGGAGGACCCCCACGATCTCGCCCGGGTCGGGGAGCAGCCCGGGATCACCGTCTACGACGGCGGGATCCCCGCCGAGATGACCCTGCGGGGGCTGGCCGCCGAACAGCGGGTGCTGAGCCTGCCGTCCACCGCGGTCACCTCCCTGCGGGTCCTGCTGTCGGCCCGGGGCGTGACCGTGGAGACGGTGGAGGTCCCCGACGAGTGGTGGACCGCCCAGGCGGCCCCCTCACTCCGTTCCCATCTGTCAATGTTCGCCCATCACGACACTGGAGTCACCGGGTGAAGATCCTGGCCGTGGCCGACTCGGATTCCTACCTGAAGTGGGCCGCCTACCTGCTCGCGGACCTGCCTTCGAGCTGTACGGCGGAGCTGACGGTGATCCGCACGCCCATCACGCCCTCCCCGGCCCAGATCCACGCGGCCGTCCCGGGCGCGGCCGCCGACCCGCCCGTGCTGTCGGCCCGGGCGCTGCGCCGGGCCGCCGAGCGGCTCGGACCCGACGTGGTGCTGGTCGCCTGCACCGGGCCGGTGGTGGACGTGCTGGTCAGCGAGGTGCTCGCCGGCCTGACCCCGAGACCGGTGTTCGTCTCCGGGCTGCCGGGGATCTCCGTCCCGGCCACCGAGAAGGCGTGGGTGTTCCGCAGCGGATGCGACCTGTTCGTCCTGCACAGCGAGCGGGAGGTCGAGGAGTTCTCGGCGATCGGCCGGGAGCTGGGCGGGGGCGGGGCGGTGGGCCTGGCCCGGCTGCCGTTCCTGCACGGCGCCCAGGAGGTCCCCGTCACCGGGCCGCGTGACCGGCTGGTGTTCGCCACCCAGGCCAAGGTGCCCCGGCGCAGGGAGGAGCGCGAGCGGATCCTGCTCGCGCTGGCCGGGCTGGCCGAGCGGCGGCCGGACCTCGACGTGGTGGTCAAGCTCCGCGCCCTGGACACCGAACGGCAGACCCACAACGAGCGCCACCACTACCAGCGCCTGTGGCAGTCGCTGGCCGACGACGGCCGGGTCCGCCCCGGCGCCGTGCGCTTCGCCGTGGGGCCCATGCACGAGCACCTGGCCCACGCGGCCGGTTTCGTCACGGTCAGCTCGACCGCCGCGCTGGAGGCGATCGCCCAGTCGGTGCCCCTGCTGGTGCTGTCGGACTTCGGGGTCAGCGCCGAGATGATCAACCTGGTCTTCGAGGGCAGCGGGCTGCTGGGCACCCTGGAGGAGCTGTCCGAGGGGCGGCTGCGCACCCCGGAGGAGAGCTGGCGCCGGGCCAACTACTTCCATCCGCGCGGCGAGAGCGACTGGGTGTCCCAGCTGGTCACGCTGGTCGCCCAGGTCCGGGCGGGACGCCTGGCCCCCGCCCGGTCCCTGCTCGACGGCCCCCAGCACGCCGCCGCCCGGCGCCGCGCCCGGCTGCGCGTGGAGGTCCCGCCCAACGTGCTGCGTGTCGGCTACCGGGCCAAGCGCCGGATGCGCCGCTACCTCAACGCGCTGGGCTAGCCGTACGCGAACACGCTGGGCTAGCCGTACGCGCCGGTGGGCGGGGCGGCGGATCGGGGGATCGGGGGGTCAGGCGGCGCGGTCGAGGAGGTCGCGGTGTCCGGCGCTCAGCACCAGCGACACCCCGGCCAGGGCCTCGTCGAGCTGCTCGGCGCCGCTGACGCCGGCGATCGGCGCCACCACCGGGTCGCCGCCGGACAGCCAGGCGAGGACCACCTGGTTCCGGGTCGACGACCTCGTCGGTGACCCGGCCGAACCGGTGACCCTGCTCGGGGACGGAGGCGCCGGGACGGGGCTGGACGTACGAATGACGCAGTGGAGCGCGGTGTACCCGGCCCAGCCGTTGCCCCGGGCGATCTGCCGGGCCCGCTCCACCCGCTAGAGCGGATGGTCGGAGCAGCCCAGCCGGGTCAGGACAGCGCTCTGGACAGGCGGCGGCGGAGCCTGTCCAGAGCGCCGGGCTGCTCGGCGGAGGCCGTGGGGACCAGCTCCAGGGCGGCCAGGCGCTGGCGCTTGAAGTAGCGGGCCGGCCCGTGGGCGTCCAGGTAGGAGACGGCCGACCCGCGCAGGCCGGGGTGGGCCTCGCTCTGCATGCAGTAGCCGACCGCGCGGATCAGGGCCGGAAGGTCCACCGGGGGCGGCTCCCGCAACGACCCGTCGGCGGACAGGCGGGGGAGCAGGGCGTCGGTGATGGTGGCCGGGACGCGGTTGCTGTTCTCGTACGGCGCGAGCCGTTCCAGGACCAGCTCCCCGCCCATCGTCGCCACCGGCAGACCGAACTGCCGTCCGGCGGTGATCAGGGCGGTGGAGAAACACCCCGTCACGAGGGCGGGCCGCAGCGCGGCGAAGCACGCCTCGGCGGGGACGGTCTCGCCCGCCACCGCCAGGCGCACGCCCAGCTCCCCGGCCGTCTCGCGGAGCCGCTGGGCGTGCCGCCGTCCGGCCGCCGGGTGGGGTTTGAACAGCACGGTGTCGAAGCCCCGGGCGGCCAGGCCGCGCAGCATGTCGGCGTGGAGCGCGGCCTCCTCGTCGGGGGTGAGGATGTCCAGCGCGGACAGGTACTGGCCGAGGATCATCGGCGGGCCGGCGGGCAGGTCCCGCACCCCCTGCCCGAGCGCGCCGTCCCGCTCGATCACGTCGAGGAAGGCCCTGTCGGGCAGCGCCTCGGCGGGCACGCCGTACTCCGACAGCAGCAGCGGGGACAGGCCCGGCACGAGGTCGAGGTGGAGCAGGCGGGTGATCCGGCCGGAGATCTCCGCCGGCAGCGGGTCGCGGGTGGGGCCGTAGCTCATCAGGCCGTCGGAGTAGACCGTGATGGGGCAGTCCCTGACCAGGGCGGCGAGGGTCCGCGACGGCGGGACCGCGATGGACTCCAGGATCAGCTCGTCGGGGCCGTCGTCCAGGGAGAGCCGGGACAGCAGCAGGCGGCCCAGCATCGGGACCTCGATGACGCGCGCCTTCCAGTCCGACGGGTGCAGCGGGGCCACGATGTCGTTCCAGGAGCGGACCTCGTCGAAGTACGGGCGCAGCGCGGCGAAGCCGGGGGCCTGGTCCAGGGAGGGGGTGACCTCCGGGACGGCCGCGTTGTTGGAGACCAGCAGGATCCGGCGGCCCCCACGCGGCCCGAAGCGGCCGTCGTCGATCGCCGCCGCCAGCGTCACCGCGCCGAACAGGGTCGATGCGTAGAACAGCTGTGTCATCGGACCTCCAGGAGCCTGTGCAGGATCTGGTCGCGCTCCGGTCCCAGGCTGGTCCCGGCGAGCAGGCCCGGGGGCAGCCGCCGCAGGGCGTCGGCGCCGCGCTGCTCGAAGCGGGTGCGTAGCTCGGGGGAGAAGCGGTCGGCCAGCTCCAGGTGGTGGGCCAGCAGAGCGCAGAAGGTGCGGGCCGCCTTGGGGGCGAACTCCTCCTCCAGGTCCGCGAAGACCAGGTCGAAGGCGTCGAAGAAGTGCAGCTGCCTGGCGTCGCCGATCTGGGTCAGCGAGCCGGAGACCATCCGCCGGTAGAAGAGCCCGGCCAGCGAGACCACGCCGAACGAGCTCGCCTGCCGGTGCAGCCGCCAGATCCACGGCCGGTCCTCGGCGGTGTGCAGGTGCCCGGGGAAGGTCAGCAGGTCGCCGAGGTCGCGCCGGTAGATCCCGGCCCAGGCGTAGGGGTAGTCGACCATGGTCCTGACCTGGGCGGGCAGGATGTGGTCGCGGGGCTTCAGCACCACCTCGCGGGTGGCCAGCGGCGCCCGGTGGATCACCCGCCGGCGGCCCTCCACCTGGACGTGGTCCACCCGGACGAAGTCGCAGCCGAGCCGTTCGATCGCCCCGACCAGATCGGCGAGATAGCCGGGCGCCAGCCAGTCGTCACCGTCCATGAAGGTCAGATAGCGGCCCGAGGCCAGCGACACCCCGAGGTTGCGGGCGTCGGCCAGCCCGACCGGCGTCTCGTTGCGCAGGACGACCAGCCCGGGCAGATCGTCGCGGAAGTCCTCGATGATCTGCCCGGTCGCGTCCGCCGATCCGTCGTCGACCACGATGAACTCGAAGTCCCGGTGCGCGTTCCTGATGAGCGAGGTGAGCGCGTCGGAGATGTAGAGCTCGGCGTCCCGCACCGGGACGACGACGGACAACTTGATCAACTTTCCCTTTCCCGTCGGAACGGAGCGCCCGCGAGGGTGCGCCGTGGCTGGACTGAGGAGCGAGGGCCGGTGGCCACGCGGGTCTGTACGGTCACGCGGCTCTATACGGTCACGCGGCGCAGGCGGGACTTGGGGGCCTCCTCGCCGGGGAAGACCCGCTTGACGCCGTCGCCGAGGGCGGTCTCGATGATGCGGATGTCGCGGACCAGGTGCTCCAGGCCGGCCGGCTCCAGGGAGGCGGCGTGGTCGGAGCCCCACATGGTGCGGTCCAGCGTGATGTGCCGCTCCACGGTCACCGCGCCCAGGGTCACCGCCGCGAGGGAGATCTGCAGGCCGCGCTCGTGGCCGGAGTAGCCGACCGGCACGCCGTACCGCTCCTGGAGGGTGACGATCGTGCGGAGGTTGGCCTCCTCGGGAGGGAGCGGGTAGGTGGAGGTGGCGTGCATCAGCACCAGCTTGGAGGTGCCGAGGATCTCCACCGCCCGGTCGATCTCCGCCAGCGTGGACATGCCGGTGGACAGGATGAGCGGCTTGCCGGTGGCGGCGAGCGCGCGCAGCAGCTCCAGGTCGGTCACGCTGGCCGAGGCGATCTTGTGGGTGACCACGTCCATGGACTCCAGGAAGTCCACCGACGGCACGTCCCACGGCGAGGCGAACCAGTGCAGGCCCCGCTCCTGGCAGTGCTTGGCGATCTCGGTGTACTCCTCCAGGCCGAACTCGGTCCTGAGCTTGTACTCCATGTAGGTCATCTCGCCCCACGGCGTCTGCCGGATCTGGTCGCGCTGCTCCAGCGGCACGCAGATCTCCGGCGTGCGCTTCTGGAACTTGACCGCCTGGCAGCCGGCCTCGGCCGCCACGTCGATGAGCCTGCGCGCGATGTCCAGGTCGCCGTTGTGGTTGATGCCGATCTCACCGATGACGTAGACCGGCTGCCCGGCGCCGACCAGCGCGTCGCCGATCTGGACCGGCTTGGCGACGGGGGTGAGCCGCAGCTCGGCGCGGGGCGCGGGGGCGGCGGCGGTCTCGGTCTCCGGGCGGGCCGCGAGGACCCGGTCGCACAGCTCCCGTACCGCTCCCGCCCCGCCGGGCCTGGTGAGGACGGTCCGGGCGGCGGCGCGGACCCTGGGGTGGGCGTCGGGGACCGTGACGGGCCAGCCGACCTCGCTCATCGGGCCCAGGTCGTTGACGTCGTTGCCGATGTAGGCGACGCGGGCCGGGTCCAGCCCCTCGATGGCCAGCCAGTCGCGCAGCACGGTCCGCTTGTCGGTCAGACCCTGCAGGACCGGCACGCCCAGCTTGCGGGCGCGGGCGGCGACCACCGGGTTGTGCTCGGTGGACATGATCATCAGCTTGACGCCGGACCGGCGCAGCAGCGCGATGCCCATGCCGTCGGAGCGGCTGACCGCGACCATCTCGCGGCCGTCCTGGTCGACGTAGGCGCGGTCGTCGGTGTGCACCCCGTCGAAGTCGGTGATCACGGCGTCCACGTCGATCGGCTCGGGCTGGTCCACGAACGGCGCCAGCGCCCGGACGATCTCCAGGTCCTCGGCGGTGTCCACCTCGATGGCGTGCCGTGAGGGCACCGGCTGCACGGCGACGGCCCCGAAGAAGCGGTGGCCGTGCTCGCGCAGGCCCTCGGCGCGCATCACGTAGAACGCGCCGGTCTCGCGGAAGTGCGGCTCGCGGTCCTGGCGGCGCGGCCGGAAGGAGGGGTCGTGGTTGAGGCCCGCGCCGCCGGCGTTCCACAGGAACTCGTGCGTCTCCAGCCCGGAGAACACCACGTCGGCGGTGCCGTCGAGGACCTTGACGATGGCGGTGTCCAGGTCCGCGGGGTCGATGAACGCGCTGGTGCACTGGACCAGGACGACCACGTCGGGGGTCTCGGGCAGGTGGTCGAGCACGTGCAGCACGGCCGACTCGCTGGAGGCGTCCGCGCCGCTCAGCTCGCCGGGCCGGTCGATCACGGTCGCCCCCGCCTCGCGGGCCACCGCGGCGATCTCCGCGTGGTCGGTGCTGACCACAACCTCGTCGATCAGCTCGCTCCGCACGCAGGTCTTCACCGCGCGGGCGACCAGGGGTGTGCCGCCGACCGCGGCCAGGTTCTTCAGCGGGACGCCCACCGAACCTCCACGGGCGGGGACAACGGCCAGGACTCGCAAGGTGGCTCCTCATGACATACGGCAAACGCCCCTGAACTGGGGTGTTAGGAACGCTAGTCACGAGGGTGACCGGACAGGGGTGCCTGAGCTGAACGTCCAGAGTCGCCCGCCTTAACTTTCCGCGCGGGGTGGGAGCGCCCACGGCGAGGCGCCGCGGCCGGCACTGATGCCGTCCGCGGCGCCCGTCATACGGAGCGGTCCCTATTCGGCGAAGCGGCCCCGTGTCTCTTCGGAAGCCCTCTTGGCCCTGTCCTTGGCCTTGTCCGCCGCCTCCTTCGCCTTACCCTTGGCCCGGTCCGCCCGGCCCTTGGCGGCCAGGCTGTCGTTGTCGACCGCCTCACCGGCGGTCTCCTTGACCTTGCCCTTGATCTGGTCGAAGTTCGTCATCGTGCTCCCCCGTGGTTAAGGACCGATTGGTTATTTCCTCTCATAGCCAGAAATGAGGCCATCAATCGCTACTTAACTAACTTTAAGTGACGAAATGGCTCCTCTTGGTGACGGAGGGTGGTGGGCCGTCAGACTGTGGCGCCGATGGAGTCCATGAGCATGGGCAGTGCGCGCTCCAGGCCGCGCTGCCAGTACGGCCAGCTGTGCGTGCCCGGCCCGTAGAAGTCGACCGCCACCTCGGCCCCGTCCGCCCCGGCCCGCTCGGCGAAGGTGGCGGCCTGGCGGAGCAGGGACGCCTCTCCCGTGTCCACGGAGGCGCCGGGCGGGTCCAGCGGGCCGGGGGAGCCGTCCCCGCAGGAGACGAACAGCCGCATCCCGCGCAGCATCCCGGTGAGGTCGGCCGGGTTGTGCGCGGCCCACTCCGGCTCTCGGGGGTCGCCCCAGAGCTTCCTGGAGTCCTCCCCGCTGCGGCCGAGCAGCCAGTCGACGCCGCCGTTGCCGTCCCGGGTGTGCAGCACGCCCGAGAAGGAGGCGGCGGCCTGGAACATGCCCGGGTGGCGGGCCGCGTAGGACATCGCGCCGAACCCGCCCATGGACAGCCCCGCCACCGCCCGGCGGTCCCCGGCGCCGTAGTCGCGCTCCAGGACCCGGCGGACCTCGGTCAGGTGGAAGGTCTCCCAGCCGGGCCCCTCGCGCCAGTCGGAGTAGAAGCCGACCTCGCCGCCCTCGGGCATGACCACGATCGCCGGGTAGCGCGAGGTGAGCCTGGCCGCCTCCCCCCGGGTGGCCCACGCGTCGTAGTCGGGCTGGCAGCAGCCGTTCAGCAGGTACAGCACCGGCCACGGCCCCGAGCCCGGCCGCCAGCCCTCGGGCAGCAGCACCCGGACCATGCCCTCGCGGCCGAGCGCGGCGGAGGCGATCGTGAGCACGTGGTCGCGCTCGCCGAGGCGGTCGACCTCGACGCCCGGCGACCGCTGCGCCCGGCCCCCGTCGTCGCCGCCGGACAGCCCGCGGGAGGACCCGGAGGAGAAGGGCGTCAGCAGCGCGAGGAGCACGGCCGCCACCGCCGCTCCGGCCAGCAGGAGCACTCCCAGACGTACGGCTGTGCGGTTCACACGGCCAATCCTGACGGGTCGCGGTGGTCCCGGGAAGCCCGCGGGCCGCCGCCGCCCGGATCATCCCGGACCGCCCGCCCCTCCGGGCCGCCTCCGGGTCGGGGCCTTCCCGGTCACGGGCCGCCTGCGGGCTGCGGGCTTCCCGGTCACGGACCGCCGCTGGGGCGCGGCGTTCCGGTCACTCCGGGCCGCCTCTGTGTCGCGGCCTTCCCGGTCACCCCGGGCCGCCGTCCCCCCGGCCCGGCGCCCGTGCCAGATGGCGCAGGAACCACTCCCGGGCCAGCTCGGCCACCTGCTCCAACGCCCCCGGCTCCTCGAAGAGGTGGGAGGCGTCCGGGACCGTCTCCAGGCGCGTCTCGCCGCGCAGCTCCCGCATCGCCTCCTGGTTGAGCCGGAGGACGGCCGGGTCGCGCTCCCCGACGATCAGCAGGGTGGGCCGGCGGACCGATCCGAGCGCCTCGCCGGCGAGGTCGGGCCGCCCTCCGCGGGAGACGACCGCCTTCACGGAGTCGGGGCGGGCCGCGGCGGCGACGAGCGCGGCCGCCGCGCCCGTGCTGGCGCCGAAGAGCCCGACGTCGAGGCCGGCGGTGGGCTCGTGCTCCACCAGCCAGTCGCTCAGCGCCGCCAGCCGTACGGCGAGCCTGCCGATGTCGAAGCGGAGCTCGCCGGTCCGCAGGTCGATCCGCTCCTCCTGCGGCGTGAGCAGGTCGGCCAGGACCGTCGCCAGGCCGGCCCGCTGGAGTTCGCCCGCCACGTAGCGGTTGCGCGGGCTGTGGCGGCTGCTGCCGCTGCCGTGCGCGAACAGCACCATCCCGTGCGCCGGCCGGGGCACCGTGATGTCGGCCTCCAGCACGACGTCCGCGGCCGGGATCTCCAGCCGCTCCAGGTTCATCCGGACGGCGTTCATGGCGTCCTCCCTCGGACGGGGGGACCGTTCCCCGCCCCAGGGCGGGCAGGCTGATCCGCCCCTGATCGACGTGGTCCACTACTCCCATCCGGATATGCCCGAATTGGTGCGGCCGATACGGCCGGCCAGGGTGATTTCCTGCCGGGAGGGACGCCCCGCCGCACCCGGCCCGCCCGGTCCTGTCCCTGCCCGCCCGGTCCCGTGCCACCGCACCCGGCGCCCGCCGCCGCACCCTCGCCGCCTACTGACCGGACACTCAGGATTGCCAGCGAGAAGCTGCAGAAAAGCCAAATAGATGATGTCAAATCGAGCTATTGTGGCAGGAGTGGGACTTGTAAGATCTCGCGCGTGACAGCAGCAGTCGCCCCCCGGCTGAGCCCGCGGCTCTGGACCGCACTGATCGTCCTCGGCTCCGTCGGCCAGGTGGCCTGGACCGTCGAGAACATGTATCTCAACGTGTTCGTCTACGACACGATCAGCGACGACCCCGGAGCCATCGCGGCGATGGTCGCCGCCAGCGCGCTGGCGGCGACGCCGGCGACGATGCTGATCGGAGCCCTCTCCGACCGCGCCGGCCGCCGCAGGGTGTTCATCTCGGCGGGTTACGTGCTGTGGGGGCTGGTCACCGCCGCGTTCGGGTCCGTCACCGTGGACGCGGTCACGGGCCTGGTCCCCGCGGCCGAGGCCGTCCTCGTCGCGGTGACCGCCGTCATCGTCCTGGACTGCCTGATGTCCTTCCTCGGGGCCGGGGCCAACGACGCGGCCTTCCAGGCGTGGGTCACCGACGTGACGCATCCGGGCAACCGCGGCAGGGTCGAGTCGGTCCTGGCGATCATGCCGCTGGTGTCGATGCTGGCCGTCTTCGGCGGCTTCGACTCCCTCACCCGGGCGGGGAACTGGCGGCTGTTCTTCCTGCTCACCGGGGCGGTGATCGTCGTGGTCGGGGTGGCCTCCTGGTTCCTCGTGCGGGACCGGCCCGCCCCGGCCCGGCGGGAGGGCGGCTACCTGGGCTCTGTCGTCCACGGCCTGCGCCCGGCCGCGATGCGCGCCGACCCGGGCCTCTACCTCGCGCTGGCGGCGTGGTCGATCTGGGGGATCTCCACGCAGGTCTTCCTGCCCTACCTGATCATCTACGTGCAGCGGTACCTGCACATCGAGGCGTACGCCGTCGTCCTGGCCGTGGTCCTGACCGGCGCCTCGGCCGTCAGCGTCGGCTGCGGCCGGTACGTCGACCGGATCGGCAAGATCCGTTTCCTGCTGCCGGCGGTCGCGGTGTACGGGGCGGGGTTGCTGCTGATGACCGTCGCGCGCGGCATGGGCCCGGTGATCGCGGCCGGGCTGGTGATGATGTCGGGCTTCATGCTCGTCCTGGCGCCCCTCGGCGCGATCGTCCGCGACTACTCGCCGCCGGGCCGGGCCGGGCAGGTCCAGGGGCTGCGGATGATCTTCGCGATCCTCATCCCCATGATCGTCGGACCGTCCCTCGGCGCCGTCGTGATCAGGGGGGCCGACGAGTACTACGAGGAGTTGGGCGTGCTCAGACAGGTCCCCACGCCGGCCATCTTCCTGGCCGCCGCGGCCGTGCTGCTGCTCATCGTGGTGCCCGTGCTGGCGCTGCGCCGGAGGGAGACCCGATGAGCCTGCTCACCCGCTGGGGCACCGACCTCGACCCCGACGCGATCCTGCCCGAGTATCCCCGGCCCCAGCTCGCCCGCGACAGCCACCTCAACCTCAACGGCCGCTGGGAGTACGCCATCACCGGCACCGAGGAGGAGCCCGAGACCTACGACGGCGTCATCCTCGTGCCGTTCTCGCCGGAGTCGACGCTGTCGGGCGTCGGCCGGCAGCTGCTGCCGGACCAGACGCTGTGGTACCGGCGCGCGCTGACCCCGCCCGGCGGGTTCCTGCCCGCCGACGGCGCGCCGGTCCGGGTGCTGCTGCACTTCGGCGCGGTGGACCAGACGTGCCGGGTGCTGCTCAACGGCGTCGAGGTCGGCGGCCACACCGGCGGCTACCTGCCTTTCACCTGCGACATCACCGACGCCCTGCGCGACGGCGAGAACACGCTGGTGGTCGCGGTGCGCGACGCCTCCGACACCGGGCACCACGCGCGCGGCAAACAGAAGCTGAAGCGCGGCGGCATCTGGTACACCGCCCAGTCGGGCATCTGGCAGAGCGTGTGGGCCGAGTGCGTGCCCGCCGTCCACGTGGAGCGGCTGACCCTCACCCCGCACCTCGACGAGGGGTGCGTCGAGCTGACCGTGCACGCCACGGCGGCCGGGGACGCCCGGGTCGAGATCCTCGCCGCCGGGACCGCCGTCGCGCGGGCCGTCGTGCCGGCGGGACGGCCGGTGCGCGTCCCGATCCCGGACGTGCGGCCGTGGAGCCCGGAGGACCCCTTCCTGTACGACGTCACGGTGGAGCTCGGCGCCGACCGCGTGCGCAGCTACGTCGGGATGCGCTCGTTCTCCGTGGGGCCGGACGAGAACGGCGTGCCCCGGCTGCTGCTCAACGGCCGTCCCTACTTCCACGCCGGGATCCTGGACCAGGGGTACTGGTCCGACGGCATGTACACCGCGCCGTCGGACGAGGCGATGGTCTACGACATCGCCACGATGAAGCAGCTCGGCTTCACCATGCTGCGCAAGCACATCAAGATCGAGCCGCTGCGCTGGTACTACCACTGCGACCGGCTGGGCATGCTCGTCTGGCAGGACATGGTCAACGGCGGCGGCCGTTACCACCCGCTGGTCATCACCGCGCCCGTGCTCACCCCGCTGCGGCTCGGCGACCGCCGCCACCGGTGGTTCGGGCGGGCCGACGTGGAGGGCCGGGCCCGGTTCCGCGCCGAGCTCCGCGACACCGTGGAGCATCTGCGCAACGTGGTGAGCCTGGCCGTCTGGGTGCCGTTCAACGAGGGCTGGGGGCAGTTCGACGCGGCGCGGATCGCCGCCGAGGTCGCCGAGCTCGACCCCACCCGCACGGTCGACCACGCCAGCGGCTGGCACGACCAGGGCGGGGGCGACCTGAAGAGCCTGCACGTCTACTTCCGCCGCTTCCGCGTGCCGCGCCGGCGCCGCGGCGACCGGCGGGTCCTCGTGCTGTCGGAGTACGGCGGCTACAACCTGCGGGTGGACGGCCACGCCTTCAACGACAGGGACTTCGGCTACCGGCGCTACGGCTCGGCCGGGCAGCTCGGCGAGGCGTTCGGCCGCCTGCACGCCGAGCAGATCGTCCCGGCCGTCCGCCGCGGTCTGAGCGCGACCGTCTACACCCAGCTCTCCGACGTCGAGGACGAGCTGAACGGGCTGCTCACCTACGACCGCGAGGTGCTCAAGCTGCCCGCGGAGCTGGTGCGCTCGGTCAACGCCCGGCTGCGGCCGGAGTGAGGGCGAGGTGAGGCCGGGGTGAGGCCGGCTACCAGCGGTTACGCGCCTCCTCCGCCCAGCCGACCAGGCCGTCGAGGTCGACCCACGCGCCGTCGTCGGTCCGCGCCCGCCCGGCGAAGTGGCCGAAGCACTGGTGCGTCTCGCTGCCCACCACGCCGAGTTCGGTGCGCGCCACCTTCTCGTGGAAGGGGGTGAACTCCACCTCGACCCGGGGACCGGTGATCCGCCACGGACGCAGCCAGTCGGCCCGGTCGTAACTCCAGGCCAGCTCCTCGCCGATCTTGTGCAGCCGGCCGTCCACGAACAGCGCGTTCTCCGTCATGCCGGTGCCGTCGGTCCACTTGCCGCCGAGCTGGATCGCCCGGCCGGGGCCGCTGCCCGCGGCCCAGTTCCAGGTGACCGAGTAGGGCCACTTGCCGCGGCCGTGGTCGAGCACCGCGAAGGAGTCCGCCTCGCTCACCGCGTGCTCGCCGGACTCCAGGCGCAGCCGCCCCCGCACCGGACGCCCGACGTCCTTGAGGGTGTACTGGAACCGGCGGGGGCCCCACGGGACCACCACGCCGAGCGACTCGTGCCCGGCCGGCAGCGGTATGTCGAGGTCCAGCTCGACGCCGGGCGCGACGGCGCGCAGCGACGTGCCGCCGGGGTGCTGGCCGATGTCGACCGTCACGCCGCCGCCCCTTACCGACGCCGTCCCCGCACCGCTGCGCGGGGGCATCGCGGCCCCGCGCGCCAGCGGCACCACGGCGTCCTTGGAGATCTCCGAGCCGGTGGCGCGGTCCAGGACGTAGAGGCCGTGCACGCCCGCGTAGTCCAGCGACGACGCCACGACGCCGATCACGTGGGAGGGGGTGACGATCCCCCAGTATTCCCAGCGTTTGGCCCGTCCCCAGCCGCGCAGGTTCGCGCGGTGCAGCGGGCGCCGCGTCCAGCCGACCGCCTCCGGGTTGAGGCGCCCGTCCGGCAGGCACAGGTCGACGGGGGCGGTGATCTCCCGCTCGTGGGTCGGCATAGCCAGAGGCTAGCGGCCCCGGACCGGTGTGGGGAGAGGGGCCGCGGCGGCGGCCCCTCCCGCGCCTCGCGCGTGCCTCCCGGCGGTTCCCCCGGGAGGCGGTTCGCGTCACTCTCCCGGGGTACGCCGGTGCCACCGGCCGCCTCACGTGGAGGTGGGGCGGGGCGGGTGAAGGGGGACGAGGATGCGCGGGCTCGTGTGGATGAAGGACGAGGGCGCCGAATACGCGGAGGTCGGCCTGGGGGCGGAGCTGACGGCGGTCGGCGTGGCGATCGGCACCGACCCCATGCCCTACCGGCTGGAATACACCCTGCGGACCCTCCCCGGATACGTCACCGAGCTGCTGTCGGTACGGGCCCACGGCACGGGCTGGTACCGGGCGCTCGACCTGCGCCGCTCGGCCCACGGCACCTGGTCGTGCGAGACGAAGGGGGAGGGCCGCCTCGACGGGCCGCCGCCCGGCGGGGACATGAACGTCCTGAACGACGCGCTCGACTGCGACCTGGGGCTCTCCCCGCTGACCAACACCATGCCGGTGCTCCGGCACGGCCTCAACGAGTGCGAGGGGCGGATCGACTTCGTCATGGCCTGGGTCCGGGTCCCGCACCTGCACGTGGTCCGCCACCCCCAGCGCTACACCCACCTCGGCCCGGGGGCCGTGCGCTACGAGAGCGAGGGCTTCAGCGCCGACCTCGCCTTCGACGGCGACGGGATCGTCACCGACTACCCGGGCCTGGCGAAGCTGGTCGCCTCCTGACGGCCGGCTCCGCCATGGCCTGGACGGGCCGGCGGGCAGTGGTGAGCGGTGGGCGGGGGCGGAAGGCCCTCACCCGCTCCGGCCGGCGCCCTCCAGCAGGACGGCGTCCGCCTCGACCTGGACCGCGTCCAGGTCATCGGCGATCTCGGCGCCCGCCACCGCGTCGGGCAGCGCGTCCTCCATCCGGCGCAGCGGCCGGTACCACAGCCCCAGCGCGCCCCAGAGCATCAGCAGCGCACCGCAGACGGTCAGCAGCAGCCCGACGCCGCGCCCCGGCCCCACCCCGACGACGTCACCGACGAGCGTGTCCGCCAGGGCGCCGCCCGGGACGAGCAGTGGGCCGAAGACGTCGTCGGCCAGCGACGGCGCGGTGAGGAACGCCAGCGGCGTCATCGACACCGCCAGCATCTGGTTGGTGGCCAGCACCCGGCCCTGCAGCTCCAGGCCGACCTTGAGCTGGATGAGCGCCAGCCAGTGCGCGTTCAGCACGGTGAGGAACACCCACGACATCAGCCCGCCGAAGGCCGCCAGCGCCAGCGAGGGCCGCAGCCCGACCAGCAGCACCCCGGCCCCGAAACCGATCACGAAGCCGACCATGCCGATCGCGCGACGCTCGGTGCCGCCCCAGAACACCATGACCAGCGAGCCGAGCACCGCGCCCACGCCCTGCATCGCGGTCACCACGCCCACGCCCGCGACGTCGCCGAACGACAGCACCGCGGGCACGGTCACGGCCAGGGCGAGCATGTTCAGGTAGTTCATCACGACGAAGAACCCGATCATGATCATCAGGGGGCGGCGCCGTACGAGGAAGCGCCAGCCGCCGATGATGGCCTGCCCGAAGGACTCCTCCAGGCGGTAGAACAGCCGGTCGGGGAAGCGGACCAGCAGCAGCGTGCCGAGTCCGGCGAGGAAGGTGACCACGTCCACGGCCACCACGCCGTGCAGGCCGACCAGCGCGATGAGCGCGGCGCCGCCCAGCGGGCCGATGAGCATGCCCAGACCGGTGCCGAGGTTCGCCACCGCGTTGGCCTGCATGAGGTACGGCTTGGGCACCAGCTGCGCCACCGCCGCCAGGTAGGCGGGCCGGTGGAAGGCCGTCACCAGCGACAGCAACCCGGCGATGATCCCGACCTGCCAGACCTCCAGCCGCCCCAGCCACAGCAGGATCACCAGGGCCGCGGTGGCCGCGGCGGAGACGCCGTCGCACACCAGCATGACCCGCCTGCGGTCCACCCGGTCGGCGACCGCGCCGCCCAGCGGCGCCGCCAGCAGCGACGGCAGCAGCGCGAGCATGCTGACCAGGGCGTAGTCCAGCACCCGGCCGCTCTCCTGGTAGGCCCACACGCCCAGCGCGAAGGAGGTCAGGGCGGCACCGAGCAGCGACACGGTCTGCCCGGCCGCGACGGTGTAGAAGCGGCGCAGGTCCCGGCGGGCGCTCCGGCCCGCGACCTCGACCTCCCCGACCGGCTCGGGCAGGTCGCCGCCGGCCCAGCGGTCCAGGTGCTCGGAGATGTGCCGGGCCAGGGGCTCGGCCTGGTGCTTGATGAAGTAGTGACCGGCCCGGGGGATCGTGGCCAGCCCCACCCGGTCGGCGAACGCCCCCCACTCCCGGTAGCGCTCCTGGTAGAGCTCGGTCGCGCGGTCCCGCTCGCCGATCACGCACAGCAGCGGCGCCGCGAGCCTGCGCTCCTCGCCGGCGGGGGTGTCGAGGTGGCGGCTGAACCACGCCTGCGCCTCCTCGACGTCGTGCCGCAGGCCGCGCAGCATGGTCTCGGTGTCGCCGAAGTCCTCGTCCAGGGCGCCCAGCGTGCGCAGGAAGTCGCGCTGGGTGCGGTCGGAGGCCCAGCGATGGGCCGGGAACCTCCGGTTCCACCAGGCCGACAGCCGTCCGGGCAGCCGGGCGTCGGGGAAGCTGCCGCCGACGAAGACGCCGGCGACCGGAGTCCCGGACGCCTCCAGCCGCAGCGCCAGCTCGGTCGCGGCGGCCGAGCCGACGCAGTGCCCGTACAGCACGATCGGGCCGGGTCCCCCGGGCAGCTCGGCCAGCTCGGCCACGATCCGGCCGACGAGCTCCGGCATCGGCAGCATGGCCTCGTCCGGCCGGGCCGGGTCGTGTCCGGGCAGCTCGACGGCCAGCACCGCCGTGGTGGGGGAGATACGGGTCAGCGCGGCGGCGAGCGGCTGGTAGGCGGCGGCCGAGCCGCCGCCGTAGGGCAGGCAGACGACGGTACGGCTCGCCGTGCGCGGACCGGCCAGCCGGTGCAGCAGCCCGGCCGGGGCCTCGGCACCGCCGTCGAGATGAGCGGCGAGCTCGCGGACCGTGGGCCGGGTGAACAGGTCGATCACCCGCAGCGACGGGTCGATCTCCCGGACCGCCCGGACCGCGCGGAAGGAGTCGCCGCCCAGTGCGAAGAAGTCGTCGTCGACGCCGACCTCGACGTCCAGGATGTCCGCCCACACCGCGGCGATGCGCACCTCGGTCGGCGTGCTCGGCGCGACCCGCTCCGCGGCGGGCGCCGCCTCGGGGATCGGCAGGCGGGCCCGGTCGACCTTGCCCAGCGGGGTGAGCGGCAGCTCGTCGAGGACGACGATCGCGGGCGGGACCATGTAGTCGGGCAGCCGCTCACGCAGCCCCGCCCGGATCACCGCGAGATCCACCGAGGCGGGCGCGACCCAGGCGGCCAGCCGCCGGGAGCGGCCCTCGCCGACCGGCAGCACCGCGGCCTCCCGGACCCCGGGCTGCTCCTGCAGCGCGGCCTTCACCTCGCCCAGCTCCACCCGGAAGCCCCTGATCTTGACCTGGTCGTCGACCCGGCCGAGGAACTCCACCAGCCCGGCGGAGTTGAGCCGGACCCGGTCGCCGGTGCGGTAGCAGCGGTCGGTCCCGTTCACCGGGTCGGGGACGAACCGTTCGGCGGTCAGGTCGGGGCGGTTCAGGTAGCCGCGGGCCAGGCTGGGACCGGCCACCCACAGCTCGCCCGGCACCCCGGCGGGCAGTGGACGGCCCGCGGGGTCGACGATGTAGCAGTCGACGCCGGCCAGCGGACGGCCCAGCGGGACCGACCCCGACCCCGACGGCGGGTCGGGCACCCGGCCGCCGAGTACCGAGACCGTCGTCTCCGTCGGCCCGCAGTGGATCTGCACCTCCAGGTCGGGGCGGGCCGCCCGGACGCGCTCGGCCAGCTCCCACGACGTCGCCTCACCGGCGAGGATCAGCAGCCGGCGCGGCAGCATCCGGGCCAGGTCGCCGTGGGCGGCCAGCAGTTCCAGATGGCTGGGCACCATCTTGATCACGTCGACGGGATGCTTCGCGAGGTAGGCGGCGTACGCCTCCGGGTCGGTGGCCGCGTCCTGGTCCACGAGATGGACCGCGGCGCCCCGGACGAGGGCGCCGTACAGGCAGGTCAGCACCAGGTCGGAGGCGATCGTGGAGACCATGCCGTAGGAGGAGCAGTCCTCGGGCACCAGCTCGGCCAGGCCGTGCAGGTAGTGCAGCGCCGACCGGTGCTCGATCGCGGCGCCCTTGGGCCGCCCGGTGGAGCCCGAGGTGAAGATCACGTGCGCGAGGTGGCCGGGGGTGACGTCGACCTCCACGGGCCCGTCGGGCCCGGCGGCCAGCAGGTCGGGCAGGACCAGCGCGCCGGGGACCCGGCCGGCGTGTTCACGGTCGGCCAGTACGACGCGCGCGCCGGCCGTCTCCAGCATGTAGGCGAGGCGGTCGTCGGGGTAGGCGGGCTCCATCGGCATGTAGGCCCCGCCCGCCCGTAGCACGCCGAGGAGCGCGGGGACCAGCACGGAGCGGCGGTCCACCAGCACCCCGACCGGCTCGTCCGGCCGCACCCCGGCCGCGGCCAGGTGACGTGCCAGGCGGTCGGCCAGCCGGTCCACCTCGCCGTAGGTGAGCGATCCGGAGGCGTCCACCACGGCGGTCGCCTCCGGCGTGCGCCGCGCCCAGTCGCCGACCACCGCGTGCAGCGGCCGGGTCAGGTCCATCCGCGTCCGCGCGCCCGCGACGGCGGGCCCGGTCACCGGCTCCAGCGGCACGGCCGCCGCGGGCGCGTCCAGGTCGGCGAGCATGCCCTCCAGCAGGTTCAGGTACCAGCCGGTCATGCGCCGCACGGTCGCCTCGTCGAACAGGTCGGTGCGGTAGGTGAGCTCACCATCGTACTCCTCGCCCTCGTTGACGAAGGCGAGGTTGAGGTCGTACTTGGTGGTGCGCGGAGCAGGCGGTGCCTGCTCCGCGGTCAGGCCGGGGAAGTCCAGCACCTGGGGGCGGTCGTCCAGGACGTTGAGCAGCGCCTGGAAGATCGGCGTGGTGGCGAGGCTGCGCTCGGGGTGCAGGTGCTCCACGATCCGCTCGAAGGGCACGTCGCGGTGGGTGAGGGCGTCCAGCACCGCGTCCTTGGTCCGGGCCAGCAGCTCGCGGCCGGTCGGCTCGCCGGACCTGTCGCCACGCAGGACAAGCGTGTTGACGAAGCAGCCGAGCATGCGCGCGGTGTCGGGGTGGAGCCGCCCCGCCTCGGGCACGCCGACCGGCACGTCGTCGGTGCCGGAGGTGCGGCCCAGCAGCTCCTGCCAGGCGGCCAGCAGCACCATGAACGGCGTGCAGCCGGTCTCGGCGGCGGCCTCGCGGACCCTGGCGGTCAGCGCGCGCGGCAGCCGCACCGGGACGGCGGCGCCGGACCAGTCGGCCACCGACGGCCGGGCCCGGTCCACGGGCAGGTCCAGGACGGGTTCGAGCCCGGCCAGCCGTCCGGTCCACCAGGCGAGGTCGCCCTCCGGCTGCCCGGCCAGCCAGGCCGCGTAGTCGGCGTAGCGCACCTGCGGCGCCGCGGGCGGCCCGGCCAGGCCGAGCCGTGCCGCGTACAGGGCGGCCAGCTCGGCCAGTGCCAGGTTCCGCGACTGGGCGTCGAAGGCGATGTGGTGCACCGTCAGCGCCAGGACGTGCTCGTCGGCGCCGGTGAGGCGGAGCAGCAGGGCGCGGGTGGGCGGCTCGGAGTCCAGCGCGAACGGGCGGGCGACCTCCTCCCGCAGCCGCTCCTCCAGCAGATCGTGGTCGTCGAGGTCCTCGACCGCGATCGGGACCCGGCCGGCGTCGACCGGGGTGGCGCCCTCGTCGGTGACCAGGCTGCGCAGCACCTCGTGCCGGTCCGCGAGGTCGTGCACGGCGCCCAGCAGCGCGGCGACGTCCAGCGGGCCGCGCAGCCGTACGACGGCGGGCACGTTGTAGGCGGCCAGGTCGTCGAGCTGGGCGAGGAACCACAGCCGGGCCTGGGCCGGGGACAGGGGAGCGGGGCCACCGGTCGTCTCCCTGGCGGGGATCGCCGGGGCGGCCTGGGCAGCGGCGCGGCGCGCGGCCGACAGCCGCGCCGAGAGGGCGCTGCGGCGCTCGTCACTGACGGTCATGAGTCCTCCTCCGTCGGTCCCGTGACCGCGGTGCTGTGCTCTCCGGTGACTTCGGCGGACCCGGTCACGGAACCTTCTCCGCCGGCCTCGTGATCGAGGCGGTGTGCGCCGGCGGCTCCGGCGAGCCCGGTCACGACCCCTCCTCCAGGTCGTCCAGCAGCAGGACCTCCAGCCGCGCGGCGTAGTCGGCCAGCCTCCGCCGTTCGAACAGCAGGCGCACCGGCACCCGCAGGTCCAGGGCGTCGCTCAGCCGGGCCGTCACGAGGGCGGCGGTCGCGGAGTGACCGCCGAGGGCGAAGAAGTCGTCGTGCGCGCCGAGGTCGGAGCGGTCCAGCACGGCGGCCCACACCTCGGCGACCAGCAGCTCGGCCTCGGTGCTCGGCGGCACCCGGGTGGCCGCGTCGCCGGGTTCGGGCAGGGCGGTGCGGTCCACCTTGCCGGAGGCCGTGACGGGCAGCGCGTCCAGGAGCACCCAGCGGCGGGGGACCATGTAGTCGGGGAGCCGGGAGCCCAGGCGCCGCTCCAGCTCGCCGGTGTCGGTCCCCGGCGGCGCGGCGAGGTAGCCGACCAGGTGGTCGCCGCCGTGCACGGTCACGGCCGCGTCGGCGACGCTCTCGCGGAGCACGGTCTCGATCTCGCCCAGCTCGATCCGGTGGCCGCGGACCTTCACCTGCCGGTCCCGGCGGCCGAGGAAGTCGAGTGTGCCGTCGGGCCGCCAGCGGGCCAGGTCGCCGGTACGGTAGCGGCGCCCGCCCAGCGGGTCCTCGGTGAAGGCCGCGGCGGTCAGCTCCGGCCGCCCCCGGTACCCCCTGGCCACGCCGGCGCCGCCGATCCACAGCTCACCGGGCGTCCCGGCGGGCAGCACGCGGCCCGCCCGGTCGAGCACGTAGGCCCGCTCCCCGGCCAGCGGGACGCCGATCGACACCGGGTCGCCGGCCGGGGCGGTGACCCGGACCATGGTGGAGTAGATCGTGGTCTCGGTGGGCCCGTAGGCGTTCCACAGCTCGGCGACCCGCTCCAGCAGGTCACCGGCGAGGGCGGCGTCGAGCACCTCGCCGATGCTGACCACGCGCACGTCCCCGCCGCGCCAGCCGGAGGCGACCAGCATGCGCAGCGCCGTCGGGGTCGCGGTCATCAGCGTGACCCCCGCCTCCTCGATCCGCCGCGCGACGGCCCGCCCGTCGAGCGCGTCGTCCCGGCCCAGCAGCTCCAGCCGCAGGCCGTGGCAGAGGCTCACCCAAAGGTCGAAGCCGAACACGTCGAACGAGAACGGCGTCAGGCCGAGCATCACGTCGCCGGGCCGGATCCCCGGGGCGAGCGTCATCGAGGAGACGAACGCGGCGAGGTTGGCGTGGGTGACCTCGACGCCCTTGGGGTTCCCGGTGGAGCCGGAGGTGTAGAGGACGTAGGCGAGGTCGCCGGGCTCCACCGGGGAGGGACCGCCGGCGTTCACCCCGTCCGGCGCCGCCCCCGCCGTGAACGGCCCAGCCAGGTCGACGACGGTGCCGCCCAGCCGCTCGGCCACCGCCAGCCCCTCGCCCGCCGCGATGATCATCTTGGTGCCGGAGTCGTCGACCTGGTGGCGGAGCCGCTGGAGCGGGTGGCCGGGGTCGAGCGGGACGTAGGCGGCACCGGCGAGCAGCACGCCCAGCAGCGCCGCGGGCAGGTGCCGGTCGCGGGGCAGGCACACGCCCACGCAGGCGCCCGCGGCCGCCGGGCCCAGCGCCGCGGCCACCCGGCGCGACCGGTCGGCCAGCTCGCCGTAGCTGAGGACGCCGTCGGCGTCGACGACCGCCGGGGCGTGCGGGTGCCGTGCGGCCCGCTCCAGCACCGCCTCCACCACGGTCCGCGGCGCGTCCGCGGGCAGCGGCACGCCGGTCCCCGCGGCCAGCAGCGCCGCCCGCTCCTCGGCGCCGACCACCTCGAACGCCGACAGCGGCCGGTCGGGGTGGGCCAGCGCGTCCGCCAGCAGGCGGACCAGCCGGTCGGTGAGGATCTCGGCGCCGGAGCGGTCGAGGTGCTCCACGTCGTACTCGACCTGGAGCTCGGGCCCGGCCGCCGTGTCGTTGAGGTAGACGATCAACGGCGCCTGGGCGCTGCCCGCGTCCAGCTCGCCGACCAGGTCCACGCCCACGCCCCCGCGTTCCAGACGGACGGGGACCGCGGGCGGCTGGATCGAGAGCGTGACGGGCGTCAGCACCGCGCCGGGCGGGCGCTCGACCCCGCTGACCTCGGCCCGTTCCCACGCGGACAGCGCGCGGTGGTCCATCGCGCGGGCGGTCACGGCCCCCGCGTGCCGTACGGCCTCGCGCAGCGACAGCCCGTCCTCCAGGCGCAGCCGTACCGGCAGCACGTCGACCAGCATGCCGACCACGGCCTCCAGGCCGGGGTCGGCGCGGTCGGCCACGGCGGCGCCGAGGACGACGTCCCGCCGGTCGGTCAGCCCGGCGACCAGCATGCCGAGCACGGTCAGGTAGACGGCGAACGGGGTGGCGCCGCAGCCGGCCGCCAGCTCGCCGGCCTGCGCGGTCGTCGCCGGGGTGAGCCGGCGCACCAGGCGCTCGCCGCGCAGCCGGCTGGGGCGGTCGTCGGGGCGGGGCAGCAGCTCGTACGGCGGGACCGCCCCGGCGAGCTCCTCGGCCCAGAAGGCCCGCAGCGCCTCGGTGCTCCCGCCGGCCGCCTGCTCGCGTAGCGCCACGTCGCCGATCTGGAACGGCGGCTCCGGGATGTCGCCGGGGCGGGTGAGCCCGTCGAGGAGCTCCCGCATGACGATCCCCAGCGACCAGCCGTCGAAGGCGGTGTGGTCGGTGAGGAGCACCAGCTCCGCGCTGTCCGGCCCCGACCACAGGAGGGTGGCCCGCAGCAGCGGCGACTCGCGGGAGATGTCGAAGTCGTGGGCGACCGCGGCCCGTCGCAGCGCGTCGGCCTCCTGCTCCGAGGCCGGGCGGTGCTCCTCCAGCGGCACCGGTACCGGCGGCCCGATCTCGAGGGTCGCGCCGTCCACGACGAGGGTGCGCAGCGCCTCGTGGCGGCGCACGATCGCGTCCAGCGCGGCTCGCAGCGGCTCCGCCGAGGTGAGGCCGCGCAGCCCGAGCCGGAAGGCGATGGCGGTGGCGCCGGGGTTGTGGCTGACCTCGCGCAGCAGGCACATGCCGCGATGGGCGGCGGTCAGCGGATAGCCGGTCCGCCCGGTGTGGCGGACCAGCGGCGTCACGGCGGACGGGGCGGCCTCGGCGACGTACGAGGCCAGCTCGGCGACCGTGGGCCGCGCCAGGAGCGTCGTCAGCGGGACGTGGACCCCGAGCGCGTGCTCGATCCTGGCGCAGATCTTGGCGGCGGCCAGGGAGTGCCCGCCCAGGTCGAGGAAGTGGTCGTGGACGCCGACCCGCTCGGCGCCGAGCACCTCGGAAGTGATGGCGGCGAGCCGCCGCTCGGTCTCGTCGCGGGGGGCGACGTGGCCGGTCCCGGCCGTGCCCGTGGCGGCGACGGAGCCCGAGGTGGAGGAACCGGGGGTGGAGAACGCCACCGCGGGCAGCCGGGAGCGGTCGGCCTTCCCCGTGGGGCCCACCGGGATGGCGTCGAGGAACACGATCCTGGAGGGGATCATGTAGTCGGGCAGCCAGTCGCGCAGCCAGGACCGCAACCGCCCGCCGTCGAGGCCGGGGCCGGCCGGTTCGACGTAGGCGACCAGCCGCCGGGTGCCCTCCCCGTCGACGGGGGCGAGCACGACGGCGTGGTTCACCAGCGGGTGGCGCACCAGCCTGCCCTGCACCTCGCCCAGCTCGACGCGGAAGCCCGCGACCTTCACCTGGTCGTCGATCCGCCCCTCGTAGAAGTAGGTCCCGCCTGATCTGCGGACCAGGTCGCCGGTGCGGTAGTGGCGCACGCCCGCGGCGTCGGTCACGAACCGCTCGGCGGTCAGCTCGGGCCGGTTCAGGTAGCCCCGGCCGACCAGCGGACCGGCCACCCACAGCTCGCCGAGCTCGCCGTCGCCGAGCGCCTCGCCGCCGGCGCCGCGCACCGACAGCTCCGACCAGGCGTACGGCGTGCCGATCGGCGGCTCGCCCGTCTCGTCCCTGGAGATCTCGTGCGCGCAGCAGTGCACGGTGCACTCGGTGGGCCCGTACAGGTTCACCATGCGTCGCACGCCGGGGTTGGCGAAGACGCGGTCGGCCAGCGCCCGGCTCACCGGCTCACCGCTGGAGAGCACCGTGCGCACCCCCGGGGGCAGCGGCTCCCGCAGCAGCGCGGTCAGCGCCGAGGCCGCCGCGCTGATCATCGTGACCTCGTCCCTGGCGGGCAGGGTGTGCAGCGCGAGGGGGTTCTCCGCCATGATCACCGTGCCGCCCAGCAGCAGGGGGAGGTAGAGCTGGGGGACGGACGGGTCGAAGCAGACCGAGGTCGAGGCGAGGAACCCGGCCAGCTCCTCGGCGGTGAAGTGGTCGGCGTCCCAGCGCAGCAGCGTCATCACGTTGCGGTGTTCGATCACGACGCCCTTGGGGCGCCCGGTCGAGCCGGAGGTGTACATGACGTAGGCCAGGTCGGCCGGGTCGCTCGGCAGGCCCGGATCGCCGTCCGGGCGGTCGCCGACCGCGTCCACCAGGATGAGTTCACCGCCGGGCAGCCGCTCCGCCAGCGCCGCGGAGGTCACCGTGTGTGACACCCCGGCGTCCTCGGCGATGAACTCCAGCCGGTCGGCCGGGTAGGCCGGGTCCAGCGGCACGTAGGCGGCGCCGGTCTTCCAGACGCCCAGTAGTGCCGCGATCAGCGTCTCGTCGCGGTTCAGGCACACGCCGACGGTCGAGCCCCGCCGTACCCCCCGAGCGACGAGCTCGTGGGCTATCCGGTTGGCCTGGACGTTCAGGTCGGCGTAGGTCGTGCGGGTCGTGCCGGCGATGACCGCCGTGCGATGGGGAGTGCGTCGCGCCTGCTGCTCGAAGGCATTGTGGACCGGTCCGAGCGATGCGAGGTTGCCAGCCACCACTGGTCTCCTTGGGGTACGGAAGGGGGGCATAGGCCGTACGACGGCAAGGGTGGCAAAGGGCACTCGGACGATGTAAGGCAAAGATCGTTTTGTTACCCGAACGGTATTGATCGCAATAAATTGCTCTTAAACAACATTTGATCACCACATATGAGGTGACGCTCCGTAGTCGTGGACGGCCGCGGCGCCCTACCGGTGGCACGCCGGTCACCGGGGATCCGGCGGGGCCTGAGCCCACCTTCCCCCAGGAAGCCGCCCACGTCGCACGCCAGATCGGAGCTGACCATGGCTGAACCCGACGAGATCGAAATCGAAGCGCGGGACGAGCGCGGGGCCCTGGCCATGCAGGTGCCGAACGCGCCCGCCTATCTCCGCTACGAGCAGACGGCGGAGACGACCCGATGATCCGCCGCCTCCGTGCCCTCTG